>JBBQBY010000182.1:0-12473 GCA_038318235.1 Caldilineales bacterium | reverse complement strand
TCCCCCCAATACTTTGCCCACAAAACTTTTGCGCGAGGCCGCAAACAGTAATGGGTAGCCCATTGCTTTCAACTCGCCCAGTCGCCGCAGCAGCTCCAGATGTTGCTCGAATGATTTGCCAAAGCCCATGCCGGGATCGGTAATCAAGAGCCAACGCGGCACACCCACTGAGTGGGCCAACGCTAAACTTTGCCGTAGTTCCGTTTTAATATCCTCCACAAGTTCGTCATACTGTTTAGCCAGACCGAACGATAAATGCTGTTGGACTTGGGCGCGATAGGTTGGGTCTTCCAGTTTCGTGCGGTTGTGCATAAGCACGAGCGGCACAGATTTGTCGGCGGCTAACTGCGCGATCTGCGGATCGAAACGCAAGCCCCAGATGTCGTTGATCATGTGCGCACCAGCATCAAGCGCGGCTTGCGCTACTTCGGCGCGGAAGGTGTCCACGGAAATCGGAATTCGCACCGCGCTGGCTAATGCTTTGATCACCGGTACGACACGCGCGATCTCTTCGGACGCGGAAATCAACGCATGGCCTGGACGCGTGGACATACCGCCCACATCCAAACAATCCGCACCTTCCGCCACAAAGCGTTGCGCCTGGACCACTGCCTGTTCAACCACATCCTTGCCCGCTACCACCAGGCCATCGCCCGCGAAAGAATCGGGCGTGATATTGAGGATGCCCATGATGTAAGTCTTCTGGCCCCACGTCCATAATTGATCGCCGATCGGCATCACTTTGGCCAAAGGGGGGGCTTGTAAAGCGGTTAATAATTCGCACACCGTGCGCCCCAACACGGGATGATATATATCCGGCGCCATATCACACAGGGGCTCTAGGACAAACGTCCTTTCGTGCATCAAGGCGTGCGGAATAATTAAATCTGGGCTTTGCACCTGCGCGTCATCATAGAGCAAGATATCAACATCAATCGGGCGGGGGGTGCCATATTGCGCGGTGCGGCGACGCCCCATGTCGTACATGAGTTGCTCGTTGGCGGCTAATAATTCGTGCGGTGATAGCGATGTCGTGACTCGACAGACGGCATTAAGATAATCGGGCACGTCGGTGACATATTGGGCTTTGGTTTCGTAGAGAAAAGAAGTCTCCTCTACTTTCGCATAAGCAGCAAGTCGCTTGAGGGTGGTGTGAAGATGGGCTGCCCGATCACCCAGATTGCTGCCGAGTGCAAGATAGACGGTGTGTTGGTCAGGCATGATCTGCATTTATTCCAGCCCTATCACAGCATAGAGATATTTTTGTTCGATCCAGCCTAGTTCAAACTCTGCAATTGAGAGTGCTTTGGGGCCGAAACTAAGATCTGGATCGTTGATATAGATTTCAGTGCCTTCCATCCCAACCACGACAACCGCATGATTCGTAGCCTCATGCCAGTAAGACCACATGCCTGTCTGTACAGCAACGATGCAGGGCAGACCAGTCTCTAAATTTGAATATAATGTTTCTAGCTTGCCATACTCAATTTGTACAGATAGTCCTAGCGTTTTCAGATAGCCTAGATTGCTAAATATGGTTCCGGCTGCTTGTGTCTTCAGCAAGCGTACCAGTCGTTCATATTGGATGGGAATTTGTAAATAGTCTAATACCATAGCGGCACAAGCAACGAGACAATCAGCTTGTCGGTGTTGTTTCAAGTGTAAGACGGGCAGCAATATCATTCGCACGTTCCTGGATCATGTTGATTTTGGCTTCAGAAAAAGGAATTACTTCGTCTGTCAATGCATCGACATCAATTGCGCCCAGCGTTGCCACTTTGTCCAACCCACGTAGATGTAAATTGATCAGCATGCGCCAAACTGGTCGTCCACCCAGAATTAGTGTTGGTTCACCAGGTTGGAGCGCCATCCCTACCTCTAACGTTAAATAGCCATTAGCCGTACGCCGCGCTGCTTCTGGTGATACGGCTACCTCGGTCTCAAACTGCGCTTTAATGTAAGCAGGCCCATCAAGCGGCCATGGTTCAGCGTATTCATAGGCGATTTGGAACATAGATAACCTCCGTTTCTAAAACATGACATAGTGCCAGTGTAGCACGATCCATTGAGCCGGGTCAAGCGCTGGGCACAATTGGCGCTGTCGCCAACCCAATCAAACTTGTCCCTACCGGAATATCCACCTCCTTGACACTGCGCACATAATCTTCAATGCCGAGCAGGAAAGGGAAGAGATATTCCGGTGTGCTGGCGCGTCCCATATGCCCGATGCGCATCACTTGCCCTGCCAGCGGCCCGCCCGCCCCCGAGACAAAATAATTGTGTTTCTGGGCCAGGAATTCCCGCAATTCTTGCTCATTCTCCATATCATCGCGCTTGCGCACCGTTGTGACGGTGAACGAAGCATCTTCATCGCGCACTAACATTTCAAAGCCGATGTTGCGCAAACCGGTGCGCAACACCTGTTGCGCCCAGGCGTAACGCGCCCAATGGCCTTGTAGTGTTTCGCCGAGCAAGATGCGCTTCAGGCTAGTATTCAGCGCCACAATCAGGCCAGTCGCCTGCGTGGTGGCCGTGGGCACCGGGCGCGCCGCACCCACACTCCGCATACTGCCCAGGTCTGACTTCAGGCCCGCTTCGTAATACTGTTTCCAGGTCGAAAGGTTATATAGTACGACCCCAGCCGCGGTCAGCGTTGAACCGCTCGCGCATTATCGGCGGCTGACTAAAATCGCCTTTGATCAACTGCGTTTCTCGGTGCTCAGTGTACCTACCACGCTAGAGCCAGATCACTCCTTGGCAGCCTTATTCTTCCCCCCTGATCTATTGCACCGCCAGACCACCGGCGAACTGCGCCAGGTTGTCACTGTTTTTGTCAATTTGCAGAAGATGCCAACCGGACCGGAGGCCGTTGAGTTTCAACAAACTTTGTTTCGCCTGCTGGCCCACTATGGGGGCTATCTCGCTGATCGGGCACATTGGCAATCAGGACCCCGGCTGCACATTGGTGCTCTTTTGGGGTGCGCCGACCAGTTACGAAAACAATCTGCGCCATGCCCTCTATTTTATGTTGGATCTGCGCCATGCCGCACTCATACCGCTGCGCGCCAGCATCACCTTTAATCTGGTCTATGCTGGTTTTGTTGGCGCGGCGCGAAGAATATACCTGTTATGGCACCTATGTGAATCTGGCGGCGCGCCAAATGTTGATGGCAAACTGGGGTGAAATTTTGTTGGACGAAAAGACATCTCGCCAAGCCCAGGCCGAGTTCGTCGTGAACGAACATGGTCGGCACCAGTTAAAAGGCTTCTCAGAAACAAAGCTAGTCTTCTTGCTGGGCCAGCGCCGAGAAGCGACCATCCCTTCCTTTTATCGCGGTCCGCTGGTGGGACGCCACCGCGAATTGGAGCAACTGTGGCAAGCGGTACAGCCCATTTTTCAAGGCAAGTTTGCTGGGGTGATCACCCTCGGCGGCGAAGCTGGCATCGGTAAGAGCCGCCTCGTCTATGAGCTGCAAAAACAAACCCAGATCCACAGCGCAATCCACGACTGATCCCACGACGGTGGGAACAACGAATTTCACTGCTAATGTGTTGTGGCTATCTTACCGAACCGATGAGATTTTGCGCCAGCCGTTGAATCCATTTTCACGCTGTCTGCGTAGCTACTTTAATCAGTGAACAGCCCAAAATGAAACGGTCAATAAACAGCGTTTTGTTGAAAAACTAGATGAACTAATCGCGGTCACGCCGGATAAAACATTGGCGCCTGGACATTGTACGCGATGATATCGAGCGCGCCATCATTGTTCAGATCGCCAAGCAGAACATCTGCTGTTTGCTCATTGCCGCCAAAGGCAATCGCGTTGGGGAAATTGCCAGCCCCATCGTTAAAATACAGATAATTCTGGCCGGTATTACCAACCACTAGATCAAGACTGCCATCCCGATTTAGATCGCCTGTGGTGATGGCATTGGTAAGATCATCGATGGGCAACGTTGTACGGAACACCAATGCCGGTTGTGTACTTTGGGCCTTGACCGTATCCGTTCGCCATAACTGTCCGGCCAAGGCCACCAGGGCTGCCATCCATAGGATTGAAAGCGGTGGCTTAAATTTACGTTTTGCTCGCCATATTTTCATCATTTCATCTCACGTTGTAAAAGCTTGCTTGATCGCGATTTTTTGCTTGCCTTATCCGGGTTGAACAAATGTGCAAAAAGCAGGTGCTACAGCCTTAATGAGAAAAGGTTACTTAGCAATTACTTACTAGATTAATCGCACAGAATTGGTAAATCCTTTGCATGGCGCGAAAACGTCAGAAAAGCTCCTGATCTCTGGGCTTGAATGTCAAATTTGAAGTGAAAGAGATACTGATGATGGGGTATTTGTTGGAATTTTTGATAGCGAAATAGAGGATTTTTATCAGGAGAAATTACTAGAATAAGCTTGAATTTCTTGGGGATATTCGGGGAGTACAGGGTGGGTATATTGCGGATTTGGGGCAAGCACGCGTAAGGCGGGAGCCTCACCCCCAGCCACTCGCCTGAATCAAAGGGCAGAGTTCAGGCGAGTGGAGAACAGCCGTTGATTTGCTCCCCTCTTCTGAAACAGCCTTTCCGTTCAGGAGAGGGGGCTAGGGGGTGAGGCTAAACTCACCCAAAATGAGAGGATTGCAAAGTTTGGTAAGCAGTGATAAGATGCATGTCGATTGTGGAAATTTTATATTTGGCTGCTCCTGCTCCAATACAAACAGAACATAACCTTACCATCGTCACATCACCATCGTTACATCACCATCGTTACATTGGGGAGAATACGGCTATGGATAATAACACTTGGCGTGGCATCTTTGTGATTGTCGTGACCCCGTTTACAGAAAGTTACGAACTAGATGAAGCCAGCCTCCGTAAGCAGATCCGCTTCTGTATCGACACTGGTGCGCATGGTTTGGTTGGGCCCGCCAATGCCAGCGAATTTGCCACCTTGTCCGACGATGAGCGCAAGCGGTGGATTGAGATTGTCGTGGGTGAGACGGCCGGCCAGATCCCGGTTGTGGCCGCGACTACGGCTGGGCATGCGCTGCCAGCCGTGGCACTCAGCCGCTGGGCGCAACAAATTGGCGCCGCTGGGATTATGGCCATGCCGCCCCATGTGCTTCATCCAGATGCTAATGGCTGTTATGCGTACTATGCGGCGCTTTCAGCCGCGTTAGAGATCCCGATCTGTATCCAAAACTACATGCCCCCGCTTGGCACACCCATGAGCTCCCAATTATTAGGTCGCATGTGTCGCGAGTTGCCCCATGTGGAATATCTGAAAGAGGAAACTTTACCCGAACCACGCCAGATCAGCGCGACCCTGGCCGCAGCCGGCGCGGCTTGTAAAGGCGTCTTCGGTGGGCAGGGGGGCATCTATTTTCTAGATGAATATCGGCGCGGTGCCTGCGGCAACATGCCAGCTTGTCAGGCGACCGATGTGCATGTGGATATTTGGAACAAATTAGAGGCCGGTGACGAAGTCGGTGCTCGCCAACTCTTTAATCAATTATTGCCGCTGATCAACTTTGAACGGATGCATGGTGTGGCTGCCTATAAAGAAGTACTCTATCGGCGCGGGATTATCACAACCCAGATTTCCCGCGCCCCAGGCCAGATGCTTGATGCCATGGATCGCACCGAATTAGATGAAATCTGGCGCGATGTTGCCCTACTATTTCGACAGTAATTTTATAATTATTTGCCCTCGCAATACCACTTTCTCTTGTGTAATCAGCCTATCTAAAAGGGTTGCAAATTATGCTTGCAACTGTAAGCCGATTGTAATCTCCTTGGCGAGTTTACTCTGCTATACTCATGCTTATTAAATCTTTGATAACATAAGCTTAGCAATCGACTTACCTGGATACTGACGTTTTTTATTGCTTAGCGATGGGCATAAAGCAATAAATCGCATTCGTCACCCTTTCTGCTAATATGCGATACCATGAATGGTGCCTATTGTTATACCGTGATCTTATACCGTGATCCTATACCGTGATCCTATAGCGTGACCTTATCGTATAGGGTTAGTCTAGGTCACTGCATGACATACGGTCAGATATTATCTCAAGATTAATTATATTTTGTTTGTATTGTTAATCTGACGATTTCTGCTCTGTAGGATTACTGTGTTTTCACTGTGACAGTTTTGGGATAAAGAAAGTTAACGAATAATGGAAATGACGATTATCCAACCAAGAGATATCAAATTGTTTCGCACTGGCTATCGTGTGAGTAAGCGCCTGCTCGATTTAGCCGTCTGTATGCTGTTTTTGCCGGTGCTCTTGCCGGTAATTGGCCTGTGTGCTTTGTTAATCTGGCTGGATAATCCAGGTCCGGTCTTTTTTAAGCAGAATCGCACCGGCAAGGGTGGCAAACGGTTCCGCATGTATAAACTACGCACGATGGACACCAATGCCGAAGCCCTCAAGCAGAAATATGCCCATCTCAACGAACTGACCTGGCCGGATTTCAAAATCACCGACGATCCTCGGGTAACACGTATCGGGCGAATTTTGCGCAAAACCAGCCTGGACGAGTTGCCACAAATCTTTAACATCATTAAAGGCGACATGAGCCTGGTCGGTCCCCGCCCAACTTCGTTTGATGTCAGCACCTACAAACTGTGGCATACCGAGCGCTTAGAAGTGTTGCCCGGCTTGACCGGTTTGTGGCAAGTCAGTGGGCGCAGTGATTTGGATTTTGATGACCGCTTGCGGCTGGATATAGAATATATCGAACGCCAAAGCTTGTGGTTGGATATTCAAATTTTGATTCGTACCGTCACGGTTGTTTTCACCCAAGAAGGCGCCTACTAAGCCTAGTATAAATATATCGTCTAAGTTTTAACAACCGATCAACGATTTGTAAACATTATTTCTAGATTTGTAAAGGTTTAGGACAGAGAAGGATTTATATTATGACGCGGCTTTACTATTTGGTAATTCCACTTGTCCTATGGTTTTTCTTGATCAATAACGTTGAGCGATTTATCCAGCAAACCCTGGGTTTTGCGCCTTTCTTCTATGGCTTTCTGGCCCTGTGTGCCGTGTTGTTGGTTCTGTTACCTCAACTTCATCGCCTATCTTTGCAAGTGTTGTTGGCCGGCACACTTTTGCCCTATCTGGTGCTCGAATATTTCTTCGGTCATGCGATTGGTGCACAATCCCTGCCGATTACGATTACCGAAATCAGCGCCTTGGGGTTGACCGTTGTCATGAGCACCTTAACGGGGCGACGTCTGGAAGAATTGCAGGAAACCTTGACCGGCTTAATGATTGGCGAAGTGAGCAAGGAAGTGGAACCCTTTGGGACCGGCCAAAGCCTCTTGTATCGCGAAATTAGACGAGCGCGCCGCCATCAGCGACCTCTGGCCCTTTTAGCCATCACAGCCGCCGATGATTTCTTGAAGGTCGCCTTGGATCAATCAGTCAATCGGGCACCTTTGAACCGTTTTGTCGAAGATGTCCAGCACGAAATTGTAAAGAAATATATTTTTGTGCACGTTTCCAATCTACTTATCGAAGAATTGGGCGATTCAGCCATTGTCACCCAACGTGATGAACACTTTGTGACGCTTTTGCCTGAAACGTCGCGAGAAGATCTATCCAGCATTTTGAAAAAATTAGAGGTTGCGGCAGAAGAGAAGCTTAGTTTAAAACTGCGCATCGGCATCGCGACATTCCCCGACGAAGAAATTACCTTTGAGGCTTTGTTGGAACGTGCCGAGGATGGCATGCGCAATCCTACGGTTTTAAGTCCGGATTTTGCAACTATTAGTTATCCAACCAATGGCAAAGTGGAATTTGTGGCAGTTAACAACCACAATTCCTTATCGACCTGACCCAACTGTTGCGTAAATGCGTAAAGCAATTAGTCCTATAATTTGTTCACCGGCTTGATAGTCCAGGCATAACAATTTGTATAGGCACTCCAGCACGCATATAGGGATTTGCAGCACTAAATAGATAGGTCATTTGAATCGATAAATCATTTGAAATAGCCAACATACAGTGGTTAATGTTGGTAAAAATGACTTTCAACTAGTCAGTCAAAACCTATTTTAATTTCAGAATAGACTCTTTATACTTTACAATGCACAATTTGAAGTTAAATATCAATTTTGGCAATGTACTAGTTAAAGGAAGGTAGGATAAAGTAGTGGTTAAACAGTATATTGGCATAGTTCTGCGTTGGGCATGGTTACTTATCCTGGCAACGGTCATTGCTAGCGCAGTTGCTTTTGTGGCAATTAAACGGCAGCCTCCCTTGTATCAGGCTTCGGCGCGCTTGATTGTTGGACCTGGTATTGAAGGTGTGAATCCCGATTTGAATGCGCTACGCGCAGCGGCGCAACTGATGCGCACCTATGCCGAGTTTGCTACATCGCAGCCAGTTTTGAATAAGGTGATCGACGAACTTGATCTGCCAGGTATGATGGACAATCTTGCCAGTCAGATTAAGGTTAATTCGGACGAGACTACGCTCTTACTCACAATCAATGTTCAAGGGAGCGACCCCATTCAAACGGTCGCCATTGTTAATTCGTTGACCCATCAATTGGTGAGTATGAGCCCGTCTGGTGCAGATGGTCCCCAAAACCAAATCAAGGCTCGGCTCGGCGAACAGATTCAGAAAACTGAGAGTGATGCTGCTGACGCCGAATCGCAGATTAAGCTATATGAGGGTAAGATTCAGACAGCGCTACAGAATGGCGCTGATGCAGAAACTAGACGCTTCCTTGCGGATCAACTGTCTCAACAACGGGCTTATTTAACTGAGGCCCGCCGTACCTCGGCTTCGTTGTATGCATCGCTGCAAACCAGCTTTACCAATCAAATCAAAATTGTTGAACTCGATACCACCCCGTTGCCTGTCGATAACAATTTAAAACTAATTGCCTTGTTGGCCGGCGTGGCAGGACTGCTCCTGGCCATAACGATTGTTTTTGCCTTTGAATATTTTAATGACACGATCCGAACGACGGCTGATTTGTTGGGCGCAACTGATATCCCGCTGCTGGGGGCAATTGCTAAGCACAAACCCCTACGCGGCAAAGTACATGAACAGTTGATCGTGCAAGCCTCGCCTGGCTCGCGCGCTGCGGAAAACTATCGCATGCTCGGCAGTAAGTTATTACTGTCAGGCTATACAGCTCAATACAAGAATGAGCGTCGCCATAACGAGGATGCAAATACGCGGGCAACTGATTCCACTGTCGTAAATACCGAGCACCAGTTGCGATCTGTCGTGTTGAGTGGTGTTCAGACGAATGAGGATACCAGTGAAATTACGGCCAATCTGGCTGTAGTCTTAGCCCAAACGGGGCATCGTGTCATTTTGGTCGATGCCTATTTGCAACGCCCTACCATTAGTCATCAATTTGGTATTGTGGATGATGAAGGATTAACCAGCGTACTGGCTGGATGGGTGCCACAGGCTAGGGTTACACCAGTCGATTGGGTGCCCAACCTTTCGATCTTACCGAGTGGTCCGATTCCGCCCAACCCGTTTGAATTGCTGGTTTCTACGAGAATGGCAACCTTAATCAAGGAGTTAGAGAGTCAGGCCGATATCGTGCTTGTTGCGACATCCCCTCTCTTATCGTTTGCCGATAGTCTCATTCTTGCTTCGCGTGTTGATGGTGTTGTTGTTCTGTTGCGTAGTGGCACTGCGACCCGGGATATGGTGCGTGATACAATAGAAAGCTTGCGTTCGCTCAATGCCCGGATCATTGGCACGATTTACGACTACAATCAGCCTACTCGCAAAGCTTTTCCTACCCGTCAAAATAGTAAGTTAAACACGCCTCTACAGCGCGTTGGACCTGCAAAGCATACAAATGCCCTTTTGAAATCAGCTAAACTGTAGGAGAAATTAGCCTTGTCTCTGCGTATCGCTTATCGGGCCTTGATGTTGCCTGTTTTAGTTCTAACCTTGTTCTGGGTCTATGAACAGGCCTATGCTCAACAAACGCCCCTACCGGTCAAGCAACCATTGCAGTGGAAGGCGCCCTCTGCATCACAGGTCACTTTAGAAGCAGGGGCGACGATTACTGACGATATCGTGACGTATACTATTTATCCGGTCAATAGATCAAATCTTCCTGTTTTGGATCTGCGTATTGTTGTTCCATTGCCAACAGGGGCAAACTTTTTAGTGGCTGGCGCGCCAGCTTCGTTTGTCGCTGGGTTTAATGGACGTGCCGTTTCTTTCTTTACATCAGAATTGTCTGATCGTGGAGCCGCCCCGTTGCTGCGCTTCCAGATCTCGGTGAAGGATGTAACTACGCCATCGCTGACTACCCAAATCTCAGTTACCTGGCAGTATGTACAAACTAACTTGGGGCAAAGTATTTTTGCCCAAGGTGAGACAAAAGGGGCGCCTCTTGTTATAGAGCCCCATGTCGCACAGCAGGTTGTCGTGGATATGACGGGCGATGTCCCTTTTACTAATTATGACTTGACTGGCGTTGTGATGCAGCAAGATCAAGGGAATCTCAAAATCACGTTAGACACGGCTGGACCTGTCGGCCCTGTAGGTACTGGCCACAACGAATATAACGTATATATCGACAGTGATTGCACGGCGAATACGGGACGCCAGCGCGGCGCATTCGGGTTTGACTATCGCGTGCGCTATCAACATGATAAAGGGGTGGCGTCTCTAAATATCTGGGACACCAAGACAGGAATTACAGATACAGCTACAATTACTGATACGAATGCTATCACGACATCCGACCCGTCTACCAATAGCGGAAAAATCGGCACTTGGCATATTATCGGTTCATTAAGCGCCATTAGCCCACCGACTGGACAAAGTGTCACGGTCTGGGTGCCGCGCGCTTTATTGGCTGATAATAAACCTTTTTGTTGGTCGGCAGATGCTCAAAACCGTAGCACTGACTTCGAACCGCGACCTCCCGCTGATAATTTACCCGAGAGCAATGATAAACAGCTCATTACACAATATAACGCTGAAAAAATGGTCAATAAGATTGTGATCAGTGACCCAATTACCGAGACAATTGGCTATACTAACAACAATGCAACCCGCCTTGTGCATACAATCACACCGACTTTGGCGCTTGTTCCAGACTTTGCCGCCGTTAAAGGCAAAGTCGCCCTTTCGCTAGCCAATGAGCAAGGTAGTTATGATGTTCATGTTTTCAGTTTGCCCGATGGTCAAGAAGTTACAAAGATTACAGATGCTACTCGACCACTATTCAAGCCTCAAGGGAAATATTTGCTCATTAATCGTAAAGATGGGGTCTACGAGCATGAACTTCTCGGCGGGGCGGAGGTGCGTGTTAACCATGCGCTTTCTACCACACATCCATTTTATGATGCCAACGGCACGGCGATAGTTTATGAGAATGGTCTCTTAACCAATACAAATGCACAAAGCTTTGCGCCGATCTTCCAGTTGTGCGATTGGTCACCGTTGCAACAAGCGGATAAAACCCTGTGTCACATGTTGCCCATTGGCAGCACCGCTGCATTAACTGGACTTCCTACTGAATTTCGTGGTGCTCATCCTGTATGGGCGGCGAATGATACAATTGTTTATCAAGGTTGTGCTGCCTGGATAGAACCCGACGCTTGCGGCATTTATGCGTTAAGCGCACCCAAGCAACCGGGCAATGATGAGGTTTTCTTGCGCCAGCTGACTCATAGTGCAAATGATCTACCCACCGATACACGAGGCAACGTAATTACTTTTGCGTCGCAGAGTACGGGAGATTGGGAAATCTATGCCATGCGTCTGGATGGTGCTTGGGTCAAGCAGCTTTCTCCGAGCAAAAGTTCACAGGATATCCTACCTGCGCTGTCGCCTGATAGTAATTGGGTTGCTTTTCTATCTAATCGTAGTGGCAAGTGGGCGGTATGGGTCACCTCCGTGTTGGATGATGAGGCCCGTAAACTTTTCGATTTACCGATGAATAACCCCTGGGGTAATAACGATCAGGATTGGCAAGAACAACGCTTGACTTGGGGCCCTTAACATCCGACAAACAGGCTTAGGCACGCAGCACAAGTAAGCGAAATTTGTGGATGATTGTCGCAACTACCGGGCTACGCTGTGTTGATGATGCTACACCCCTTAACATCCGATTGGTAACAATCTATTTTAGAAACGGAAGCTAGTTTATGACTGTTACAGTAAGACCAGGGAGTTCTTCTCGCCCTGTCGTGAAAGACGTTATGAAAGGTGAGCCCACGGTTGCGGCTAATCCTCAACATCAAGCGCCACAAATGGCATATACCAAGCCACGCTTGAAGGTTGCCTATATTATGTCGCGCTTTCCCAAAATTACCGAAACTTTCGTTCTCTATGAAATGCTGGCGATGGAGCAGCAGGGTGTGCAGATCGAGTTGTACCCGCTCCAGCGTGAACGAACAAAGGTAATGCATCCAGAGGCGGCCGCGTTTGTGGAACGGGCGCACTTTCAGCCTCATTTTTCCTGGCCA
>JBBQBY010000181.1:0-12489 GCA_038318235.1 Caldilineales bacterium | reverse complement strand
TTCCTCGGTGTTGCGCGACTTACTTTCCAACCATAACGCTGTTTTCGGCACACCCATAATATCCAAAATGGCGGCCATCACTTCGGCTTCGGGCGGTGTTTTCTTCAGTCCACTCCACGGGGCATTGCCGCCACTGAGCAGCAGATGCGCGGCCTTGCCCTGTTTATATAGCCAGGCCGCATAGAGCACGCGATCCCCGGCTTCGTTTAGCTCTTGGATCGGCCGCGGCGCGGCGCCAGGCTTGGTGCCACCGCCGAGCACAACGACCACACTTTTGTCTGGCAAATTGGCCGGTGGCAAGTATTGTCGTTCCAGTGAACTGACCAATGCCATCGTCGCCAAACGGTTGCCGCCGATCCAGAGCAAGGCAAAGGCAATCACGATCAAAGTCGTCTGCCAGGAGCGACGGCGGCGCAAAACTAGCGCCAGCACGAGGATGATACAGGCTAAGCCGATGGGATAGATAAAAAGGGGGAGAAATTTAGAAAGAAATAAGATCATGGAGCCGTAGTTACCAATCTGTTTGCATGGATAGCCATAAAAGGCGGATTTTAAGTCCGTTGACATCCCAATGTCTGGCTAGGACTGACCGTAAGGGCAAGACTAGATCACCGGAACTGCGAAAATTTTGATTTCGCCCATCCTGCCTCGCTCGCCCTTACCTCTGAATTACTCCGCTTCCGGCGTGACCACGCGCAATAACACACTATCCTCCTCCGCCGTCATCTGAAATTCGCCCAGATCGGCGGGCAGCAGCACCCAGTTGACACCGCTGATCGTCAGCGGTTCGCCCGCCCAACTAAGGGTGACCGCACCGCTGAGCACTGCCCAGATTTCAAACGTGGCCCCATCACAGAAGCCATAAAAACTGCTCCCGTCGGGAATGGTCAAGCGTTCGGTTTCAAAATAGGCACACTGGCCGATCTGTTCGATGCGCAAGCCGCCATCATCGAGCAGCACTTTAGGCTGGAGCGCGCTTGGTTCGACCAGGTCAAAATCGAGCACGTCGAGCGATTGCTCAATATGCAGCGGGCGCGGGCGACCCCAATCGTCGATCCGATAGGTGACATCGCTATTCTGTTGGATTTCCGCAATCAACGTGCCCGGTCCCAGCGCATGGATCGCGCCGGAAGGCACAAAGGCAACATCGCCCGCTTTGACGGGCAACCGGTGCAGCAAGTCGGTCGTTTTACCCTCGGCCACGGCTTTGGTAAATTTTTCACGCGTAACGCCAGGTTTGAAGCCGTAGATAATTTCGGCTTGCGGTTCGGCAGCCAGGAAGACCCACATCTCGGTCTTGCCCCAGTCGCCGCCATGCGCCAAGGCATAGGTATCATCGGGATGCACTTGCACCGAAAGCCAGCGGTTAGCGTCCAGAAATTTGATCAAGAGCGGGAATTTACCCGCGGCCAAGGCGGCTTCGTTGCGTTTGCCCACCAGCGCCAAGCCCAATTTTTCCTGCACCTGTGGCAACGTAAGCCCTGCCAGCGCGCCATTGTTGACTGTGCTAGACCCGTTGGGATGAGCGGCAATTTCCCAACTTTCGGCCACAATCCCATCGGGAATCGCGCGCCCGAGCTTTTCGCCCAAGTTGCGCCCGCCCCAGGGGTAATCTTTGAAGATAGGATCAAATGTGAGTGGATAGATTAAATCTGTGTTCATATGAATGTTAATCCAATCGAATCTGGTAAATAAGTAACGCATGTGACGCTGGAACAGCCGTTACACAGAGAAGGCACCGAGCGTATAGAGAAACACAACCGTAAGCGTTTATTTCTCCGTGTAAGCTTTTCCTCTGTGTGCTCTGTGTAATGCTTTTGCATGATGCCTGCGTAACGTGAGTAAGTCTCTGATCCCTACTCAGCCTCAGCCTGCTTGCCAATCATGCCCAAATGCGTATGCTCGAAGGCATCTGAGTATTTGAGACCATACCCAAAGACCCGATCCATGCTTGAATGGCCAAATAGGATCAAGCCAATCAATTGTAACATTTGCACGTGGAAATATGCACCTAGCAGATAGAGCGCAATGCCCATACCCTTGTGATGGACGACATTATACAACAGGGCGCCAATCCGTGGCCCCAATAGATAACCAATCATACTCAGATCCGGCGTCAGCAGCAGGACGAAGAACCACCACCAAGCGTAGTCCAAGGTTAGGTATAGGTAGAAGGTCAGACCTAGGCAAAATAGTTCTTCAAGTTTTATGAGATTTTTCATTGGTGGGCTATTACTCCTGGAACGAAGTCAGAATTTTGCCAAACCAAGTGGGCTTGTAAGCACAATCTGCCAGCCAAATCCTGAAACTGTTTACCTAGCTCGTCCCTCGTTGCTGCCTGACTTACTCAGCACCGATCAGCCAGCCGCTTAATGGCCTGGGCCAAATTTTGCCGAGCTTGCTGTTCATAGCGGGTTTGAAAGAATGCCGTCTGATAAATGGTGGGACGCGCAACAAAGCCGGTTAGCACTTGTCCACGCCGCCTGCGATATTCGTCTTCTGGCACCCAGTGGTATTCCAAACGGATCTGGCGATCATACTCAGCAAAGACAACTGGTGCGCGGCCTAAAATGGACAAATCAATATCAATCGTGAATCTTGCATCATTTGCTTGTGGCAACGCTTGATGTTGGGTCATCATGATTAAGTTGGCAACATTTTGCGCTACTGTAAGTGAAATGTGACTGCTTGTTAATGCCGTGCTAGCCCAGGCGGCGCTCTTGACCTCGTTGTCTTTGGCCTGGGTGTCGTAAATTGCATCGTGAAACCAAAGGGCGATCTCGACTTGCGCAACCTCGTCAAGCGAGGCCTTGACTGTATCCAATTGATCGAGACAATCTTGGAGGTGTATCGTTGTATGATAAGCACGATGCGGTTCTGCATACGCCCTTGCCAACGCGTTAAAGAGCGCTTCTGGATCGTCACGCCCGCCCAACTGTTGCCACACCTGCAAGAAACGTTGTTGATCGAGGCTGTTCATGAACGATTAAAACTCCAGGCGTTATTGGGGAATGCCCCGTTTGATTCGGTTATCAAAGCTTAGCGCACTCTCCGGGGACGCGCAAGTCTCCCCTTGTCTTGCACGGTGCGTTTGTGGGGCAAAAGCCGTGGCAGTAGGTAGGTTCTATCGGAGGGCCGCTAGTGGCGCCACCAGCCTTCGAGGGTTACCCAGCGGGCGTGATGAATCACACCCCTGCGGGTTCATCTGCGTAACATGAGTGACTAATGCGCGCCACCGCAACTTAGCTTCCGGCTACGTCATGGTATAATCTGGTATTATGACCCAAATTGAACAGACTTCGCCGCGCCCTGGTGGGCGCCTTGCCTTCACAATTCGTTACCCGCGCCTGGCCGCTTACGCCCCCGAATTACTTGTGCTTTTGATTGCCGCCCTTACCCGCTTCTGGCGCTTGGAATATCATAGCGTCTGGTTCGACGAAGCTGTGAGTCTACGTTGGGCCGGCGCGGACCCCGGCTTCACTTGGCGCAAAACCTTCCCGTTGCTTGAGGAAAAGCATCCACCCGTCTATTATATCAGTCTGCACTTCTGGCAGAAACTGCTAAGCTGGGTAGGGTTGGGGCACAATGACGCTGCGCTGCGGGCGTTTGGTAGCCTCTTGGGTGTGTTGACCGTGTGGGGCATCCTGTTACTAGCCCGACGCTTAAGTGGACGCCCTACCGCGCTGCTCACTGGCTTGCTCGTGGCCTTAAGCCCTGTATTAGTCTGGTATAGCCAGGAATTGCGCATGTTCCAACCGGCGACGACTGGGATTGTTTGGGCCAGTTATTGTCTGCTGCGCGCTTGGCAAGCAGAGCAGGGCTTCAAGCGCGCAGGTTGGTGGTTTGGTTTTATGCTGACGATCACGGCCGCATTCTACAGTTATCTGTTTAGCGCCTTTATGTTGCCAGCCGCCGGTTTAACCTTGCTGGCTTTGTTGATAAACGCGAGTAAGAAGACGGTTGCATCGCTATCTACGGCGAGCGATTGGCCGCGTCCACCATCCCCTATTCGCCGTTTTGGCGAGGGCGTGCTTGCGCTTGGTTGTACTGGCTTGCTCTTTCTGCCGCTCGTCTATAACGTGGTTACCGTCGTCAACGATGAGGGAACGCCGGGGCGAGCCTTTGCCAATTTCGGCCAAACATTAACCCGCTTGTTGCAGATTTTTACAGTCTGGCGTGTTGATTGGCCAACGTCATGGATCAATGTTGGGCTGCTGCTATTGGCGGTGCTGCTGCTGTTGGGGCTCTTGTTACCCATGCGCTCTGACCGTAAAACGCCTGTTGCGCCGCGTGTTGATCGCGCCTGGTTGGCCCTATGGCTCGGGGTGCCACTGTTGATCGGCAACGTGTTATTGCATTTCAATAGCACCGTTTTTGTTGAGGATCGCTATTTTATTTTTATCGCGCCCTTTGCCCTGTGGGCGCTGGCCCGTGGCGTGATGGCTGTGGGCCAGCGGAGTCGAGTGGCCGGTTGGAGTGGGGGGCTGGCGGTGGTCGTGCTATTGGGCGTCGCATTACCACGACTCTGGACGCCAGCTATGTATCGCGAAAATTGGCGCGCGGCCAGCCGCTACGTGACTGATTACCAGGCGGCCAGTCCGAGTCTCACCGCCGCCGTGGTCAACCATGTGGATTACACGCATATTGCGCTGGAATGGTATTTGCGCCAAGCGTTCAGCGCCACTCAGCTACCGGTCTACTTCCCCTATGGCGGGACGTTGACGCCCGATCAGGTGCAAAAGGTCGTCGCCCCGCCGCTCGAAGGGATTGTCAAAATCGGTGTCGCAACGCTCTGGCTTGTGCAAAGCCATTTGGCCGGCGTCGATGATCAGCGGCTGGTGGAGCAGTGGCTCAACGACCATTTTGCCGTGGTCACCGAACAATACCCAGCCGGCATTAAAGTCATGGGTTATGCCCTACAAAGTCGCTTTCGCCAGCTGCCAATGCTGTCGCCCGCCGCCGTCAAACCGGCAGCCACGTTGGCGCCTGGCCTGACGCTGGCCGCCTGCGAGCTTTTAACCACCCAGCTAGCGGCCCACGATCAACAATTGCATCCGCCCAGCGGTTGGGTGCATATGCGGCTCTGGTGGCAAGCGACCGGTGCGATTGGGGATAATTACATTGCCACCGCACAGATGGTTGGCCCGCAAGGGGTGTGGGGTGACCGGCTCTATCGTGCCAACGAAGCCCTGCGCCGTTGGCCCACGCAAAGTTGGGCAAAGGGTAATATTGTGCGCGACGAGGTTGACATTAACCTCAACCCGGTGACGCCAAATGGTCTGTACCCGATCATGATCGGCGTCATGAATGGCAAAGGGGAATCAGTCGGCAGCAAAGTTGCGTGCGGACAAGTGAAGATCGAAAACTGACGACGCTCTACTCAAGTAGACCGGTAGATAGGTAGCACATCCTTATATACGTGTTTCCCTGTCTACCGGAATAGTGACGAATATTTTACTTCTGCTTGCCAGATGCCCGGAATCTCGCGCTCCAGGTCTGAAAAGGTTTCCGCCAACCACCAGCTTGCTTGATCGCATGGTCAACCACCACCACTTTTGGCTCAGGAAAAGGCGGCAGATCGAGCATTTTGCGCCACGCGTAAGCGCCGATCAGTTTCAAAGAAGCCACCACCGGCGCGGCCAATACCGCGCCCAGAATGCCCGCCAATGAGGCGCCCATCAACACGCTGATCATCACGATGATCGGATGCAGATCCAGGGCGTCGCCGACAATCCGTGGCACCAGCAAATTATTTTCTAACTGCTGCAGAATGATCATCACGACTAAGATCAGGAGTGCAAAGTTAAACGGTGAGAAGCCTAAATAATTGCCATCTTGGAAAAAAGCCACTAATACGGCAGCAGCCCCGCCAATCAGCGGGCCCACGATGGGCAAGAATTCGAGCCCACCAGAAAGGAGGCCCAGCGCCAAGGCATTGTTGACCCCCAGAATGGCCAGCACCACCCCCACAATAATGCCCATGACAAGGCCCAGAATTACCTGGCCGCGCAAATAGGAATCCCAGATCTGGACAAAATCGCGCATCAAACGCTCGGCATCTTGGCGATAACCGGGCTGGTGGGCCAAATTGCCAATCGCGCTGCCCATGCGTGGAATATCGCGGGCAATGTAAATGGAGGTTACAAAGATCAGAAAACTGAGCGTCAAGACATTGAGGGTCTTCTGTGCTAACAGCCCTACCAGTAACCCGCTCGTACTAAAGAGCGGCTGGACCAAACTGGCGGCCTGTTGGGCCAGTGCATTCCCGTCCAATCCCTGAAACGTGCTCGCTGGATTAAATGTATAGGGGCCAATGCTGATAGAACTGGTGGGCAAATAGTGGAGCAGTGACTCAAAGAGCGCGGGCGCCCGCGCTATCAAACCTGGTAACTCATCCGACAGCCACTGCACCTGGTTAGCCACGACCAAGCCCAAGACAGTTGCCCCGCCCAGGACGATCAGCGCCAGCAGTACATAGATCAGCAGCACGGCGATGCCGCGCTTGATGCCAACCCGTTTCTCCACCAGATTGATCAACGGATTGAGCAGATAGGCCAAAATCAACGCAATCACCAGCGGCGCGATCAACGATTGAAACCGCCAGATCACCAGCGTGAAAAGTAACAGGCTCACCACGGCCACAATCGATTTTGTCGCGATCCCCCACGGTGGTGAGGTTTGCGCTGGCAAGTTGGTCGTTTCAATCATGATTTTTGCAGGCTGTGGACTTGGTGTTTTATGTCTGTTCATCGCGCATTCTCTTGGATGATACGATTTTCAAAACGATACGACAAAATTATTTTATAGAAACAGAACCGGCGCTTGCACGGCGTCTGTACTTTCCGACACTTGCAGCGTACCGCCAGAAACTGTGATGTGCGCACCGCCGACCCAGGTGGATTGACCGGAATCAAATGCCGGATTGCGCAACATAAAGGTGCGCAGGCGGGTTGTCCCTTGGCGCAGCCACTGCGGCTGGTTGGCTGCATCCAGATAGGCAATATCGACGCACATCGAAGGTACCGCGCGTTGAGCAACCACCGGCCACGGTAGATCTAAAAATTGCTCAATGAGCTGCACCCACGCTGTCTGGGTGTGCTGCGCGCCAACGCGCAAACTCCGCCCACCCCAGGCTTGATTGCTGCTGTCGAACCCCGCAAATTTAAGCACCCACTGATCTTTTGCTTGCACCAAGCGCGCCACCTCCGTTGGTTGCAACAAAATTGTCTCTGGGATACATTGATCCAGCACAGCTAAAGCGTTGGCATCCGTCGCGCCAATTTGTCGGCGCACCACTGGCAATTGGAGCGCCGCCATGATCACTTTGCTGTCCAGAATAAAGTTGGTTGGATTTAACAGTGTTGCCCCGCTAGTTTCCCACTGCTGAAAGCGTTCCAGTTCGGCCAAGCCAAAACAGTCAAAATAGCCAAAACGAAAGACCACTGCGTCCCCAACCGTCGCCGGCCATTTTTCGTCAGCCGGCCAAAGATATGGCTGAAATTCTGCTTGGCGAATGCGCGCCAACAGATCATCACGCCAATCGAGCGGCTTGGTTTGGATGCCAAACATCGGTGGTTGCCACTGCTCACCTCTACGCACCCGCTCGGCAATCGTCGCGACGGGTAGATCATATAAAACGCGGCCACGCGCCCCTACCGTCGCCAACGCCCGACAGAAAGCCAGTTGCTCAAACAGAAATTCGCTCCATTGCTGCGTGCCGACAAAAATCAATTCCCGCCCAGCCAGAAAATTGGCAAACATCGCTACCAAGTCTGGCTGCAAACCATAACCCACCTGCATCGCATGGGCAAACCCGTGCGCCGACGGGCAAATCTCCAATTCGGTGGCGATTAATTGCACTTGACCCGGGTAATTCGACAGGGGATGCAACTGAAAATCAGGCCGCACCGCAGATACAGGAGCGGTGCTAATCAGGCGGGGAATATGCGCCGGCACTTTGGCTTCTAGCAGCGTGTTAAGACCGCCAAGCGCACCCGCTGCGGTGCCGTACAGCGCTGTTACCGCGTCAAATAGGCAATAAATCGCCGGCGCAATTTGGGCCAATTCCGCCGCCGTCTGGCTGGGCAACCTGAATGGCGCCGTGGCCGGCAACCACCAGGCGCCTTCAATGCCAGCAAAGCCGATCCCCGTTCTCTTCATCCGTTGGCGGATGGTTGCAAGCTCTGTCATCGATTTACGATCGGTCGATTAGTTCATCTTTAAGACTTCGGGAAGTAGATCGGCGTCTTCATAATGCAGCGCAACCGCCTCTTTGATATTTTCAATCAGTTCATCCATCGTTTGTCCCTGTGTAAAAATATCTTCGCCAAGTGCGCGTGCATACCAAAATTCTCCGTCATGATATGCTTCAATTTTTAATAACAGGATTTATTCTCCTAACTCTACAATTTTTTCAACCCCGCCAACGAAACTAGCAATTTTTTGATCCCCACGCCAGGGAAAGCGATGGTCACCTCTTCGTCGTCGCGCGTCAAGTTGCTTTCGATCACGGTGCCCACGCCGAAGATCTTGTGTTGCACGCTGTCGCGTCGGGTAAATTCGGGTGTGCGACTGCTCCCGGCGCCTTTTGTTGAAGGGGCTGGCCGCGTAATCTTGGCGCCACTGTCCGCACCGGGTGACCAATAGGTCGATTTAGCTTTGCCAGCTTCGCTGCTGGATCCGGTGGCGCTGTTCCACGTGTACGGGTTTTTCGGCTGGCCGGGTCGGCTGGACCGTTTTTGTTCGATCGTGTCATCATCGTCCCAGGAGGTAGCTCGTTGATAACTCGCCTCGCGCCGGCTGCGTTTGTCGACCATGCCGGTGAGCAATTCGGTGGGAATTTCGTCTAAAAAACGACTCGGCTGTTGTACTTCGCTGCTGCCCCACAAACTGCGGCGGAAGGCGTGGACCAGATAAAGCCGGCGCTTGGCGCGTGTGATGCCCACGTAACAGAGCCGGCGTTCCTCGGCCATATCTTCCGGGTCTTGGCTATCCAGGCTACGTTTGTGCGGCAGAATCCCATCCTCCATGCCGACGATAAAGACCACGGGATATTCCAGCCCTTTTGCCGTGTGCAGGGTGAGCAAAGTGACCGCGCCGCTGCCCTCTTCGATCTGATCGCTGTCGCTGACCAAGCTCACTTCTTCGAGAAACATCGCCAACGGCGTCTGTTCTGCTTCGGTGGTAAAGCCATGGATGTATTGCGCCGCCACCCCACGCAACTCTTGTAAGTTGGCAAAGCGATCTTCGCCCTCATCTGTGCCATCACGCAGGATCGCAGCGTAACCAGAATCTTGCATGATCAGGTCGAACAGGTCGGCTACGCTGCCATAGCGATTCATTTCACGCGTTTGGACCCAGCCTTCTAACATCTTGGCAAATTGCGTGAGCGCGTTGAGCGCGCGATTGCCCAGGTCGGGTGCCGTATAAGCCGCGGTCGGCAGGGTTATGTCGCGCCTTTGCACCACAGCGGCCGGCCCATAGAGCAGGATCGACAACGCGGTATACTCGTTGACCCCCATGTTCGCGGCCCACAGCTTGATCGCACCATAGGTTTTCGGGCCAATGCCGCGCGTTGGCTCATTGATAATCCGATCCAGCGCAATCGAGTCGGCGGGGTTGTGGACAAGGCGCAGATAAGAGAGCGCATCTTTGACCTCTTTGCGCTCATAGAAGCGCGTGCCGCCCACGAGTTTATGTTTAACCTGGCGCAACACAAAGGCTTCTTCAATGGCGCGGCTTTGTGCATTCGTCCGGTACATCACGGCAAAATCATTCAACGTGAAGCCACCACTTGCCACGAGTCGCTCGATCTCGTCGCAGATATAACCGGCCTCTTCGATCTCGTTATACGCTTCATAGAGATTAACCGCCAGCCCTGGGCCATTTTCAGTGTGCAGGCGTTTGGGCGTGCGATTGCGGTTGCGCGAAATCACCGCATTGGCGACGTCGAGAATCTTCTGCGTGCTGCGGTAATTTTGCTCTAACAGGATCTTCGTGGCTTCGGGATAATCTTGCATGAAATTTTCGACATTATGATAATCGGCGCCTCTAAATTTATAGACGGATTGATCCTCGTCCCCGACGACAAATAGATTGCGCTTGCCCTCTGGCCCATTCGCCAACAAACGTAGCAAGGCATATTGGGCCGTGTTGGTGTCTTGAAATTCATCCACCAGCAGATATTGCCATTTCTGCTGATACTTACGCAACAGATCTTCGCGTTCACGAAAGAGCAGCACGGTCTTCATCAACAGATCATCAAAATCGACGGCGTTGTTAATGCGCAGCGCCTCTTCATAACGTGTGTAGACGCGGCCTGCCACCTCTTCAAAATAATTCTGGGCGCGATAATGCTCGGGTGTGATCAGCTCGTTTTTCTGATGGCTGATGCGGGCATGGATCGCGTTGGGGCTGTAGCGTTTTTCGTCCAGATTCATCTCGCGCAGAATGTTGCGCACCAAGGCATGTTGATCGCCGCTGTCATAGATCACCCAGTTGGGGGCATAACCAATCGCCGCTGTCTCCACGCGCAACACCCGCGCACAAATGCTGTGAAAAGTGCCAATTGTCAGCCCGCCCAGGCGCGGCGCATGGCCGGGCAGCGGCGGACCGAACTTTTCTTCCAGTAATTTTTCAACGCGCTCGCGCATTTCGCGCGCCGCCTTATTCGTAAAAGTGACGGCCAGAATGTTCCAGGGCGCAATGCCGGCTTCGTCGATCATGTGGGCAATGCGCCGCGTCAGCACACGCGTCTTGCCCGAGCCGGGTCCGGCCAATACCAGTACCGGACCCCGTACCAGCGTGACTGCTTGAATTTGTGGTGGATTTAGATTGGCAATAAGTGTCATAATGATTTACAACCTCTGAACCAGAGGATATTTTTCTGGCGATTTGATCGATTCCACTTCCAGATCTACATCTAAACCAGGCCAGTATAAATGGCTGGGATGCAGCCATTCTACCTGTAGGATATCGGTAATTTTTGCTTCTTTAAACCAAGGAAAATCTTTAAAAGACAAGAAATATTCTTGGTCTTGCAACAATAGCCAAAACCCGTGCTTGGAAATGTTTAATACTTCAATCTGGGAAGTGTTTTCTCCAACTATTTTGGATATCAATTTTTCTCTCCTCAACTACTTTCTGGAGTTCGCGTAATGCTTTTGGCGAAAAACCATAACTTTCAGCCTGTGAGACGATAGGTTCTAGCCAAAACTTTGCTTCACCGTCACCCGAATAAACATGAACATGCATTCTCTTCTCCTCGCGCGAAAAGAAAAAGAAGCGATAGCTTTTGTAGTAAATGGATAAATCTTTAATATTCCCTTGATGTTCTCAAATAAATTTTTCGCTCTGCACAAACATGCCACCGCTACCGCAGCAGCCGTCATAGACACGCCCGGTATAAGGTTCGAGCATCTCTACCAGCACTTTGACGATGCTGGCTGGCGTATAGAACTGACCGCCTTTTTTCCCCTCGGCCTCGGCAAATTGACCAAGAAAATACTCATATACCCGGCCTAGCAAATCTTTAGATTTGTGACCTGTTTGCTGAAAGCCAATCGTGCCAATTAGATCAATCAGTTCTCCAAGCCGCTGTTTATTAAGGTCGGGATCAGCGTAAATTTTTGGCAAAATACCTTTTAAAGGCGGATTGATTTTTTCGATCGCATCCATCGCCTCATCAATCCATTTTCCGATTTGCGGCTGTTTGGCGCGATCCTGCAAATATTGCCAGCGGGCTTTTTCCGGCACAAAGAAAATATTATTGGCAAGATATTCATCGGCATCTTCGGGGTCTGCCCCTTCAAACTCGTTTTGGCCTGCTTTTAATTTTTGATAGAGATCATTAAATGCATCGGAAATATATTTGCGAAAGATTAAACCCAGGACAACATGCTTGTATTCAGCCGCGTCCATGTTGCTGCGCAATTTGTCTGCCGCAGTCCATAGGGTTCTTTCCAGTTCATTGTTTTCAGCCACTCAAGCTCTCCTGTTCCTATTTATTCTTTTCTGTTTTGTATCCGTAGCGGCTGACAGGCGCGATTAGAGGTAAGCATTGTTGCTCTTGAATCCTTACAGAATTGCTTCGACGCAGCTATCTTTTTTATTACGATCCTTTGCCGGAAAGCCCACGAGCTTTAGTCGTGGGATGGATAGGCGCAAAACCAGTAGGTTTTGGACGTTGATTGTCAGCACATTGACATGTGCTTTCTCGTGTAAACATGGTATAATGTCCTTGTTCCTTAACAACCGAATATAGGGCGTTCTGAGCTACGCTTCTACTGAAGCGGCGAAATCGTTGCTCAGGTAAAATATTCGACGCTTGGCGGTAATCGTGTGTGTACTGGTGCAGTTGCAAAAACTAACCTGAAAGGCGCAAAGTCAAGTACACGAGACGACACGGGGCACCCTCTGGGTCAAGACCATCACAAAAACACTAGGATGGTAGTGTTTCAGTTGCAAGACTGTAGAAGCCCACGAGCTTTA
>JBBQBY010000180.1:0-12510 GCA_038318235.1 Caldilineales bacterium | reverse complement strand
AACGATGTCGCCGATCAATTCCGTAGTTTTGGCCCCCTGACTACTCCCTGTACACTTGAAGTGATTGTCGTGGACAATGCCAGCCGCGATGCCACCCCAGATTTGATCCCTTCCCAATTTCCGTGGGTGCGATTGATCCGCAGTACAACCAACCTGGGTTTCACGCGCGGCAACAACGCTGGCTATGCGCTCAGTCAAGGGCAATTTGTCTTCTTCCTCAATCCTGACACAGAAATCATTACCGCAAAGGCGCAAGGGCTGGCGCCATCAATTCCGGCGGAGGCGGACAGTTTGTGGCAACTTTTTACAGCCATCCATGCTGATGAAGCCATTGGCATGGTGGGCCCTCAGTTGCGTTATGCCGACAATACCCGCCAAGATAGCCGCCGGCGCTTTCCTACCCCGCTTACTGGTTTTCTAGAAAGTACCTGGCTGGGACGCCTGTGGCCCCAGAACCCCTGGGCCCGCCGTTTGCACCTGGCGGATTGGCCTGCCACCTTTCGGCAGGATGTCGATTGGCTGATCGGGGCAGCGATGCTGGCACGGCGCACGGCGTTGGAAGCGGTGCGGCTACCCGATTACATGGGCCCGTTCGATGAGGATTTCTTCATGTATAGTGAGGAATTGGACCTTTGCCGCCGCATCAAACAAGCCGGCTGGCGAATTGTCTACGTGCCCGAAGCAGTGGTGGTCCATTACGAAGGGCGTAGCAGTGAACAGGTGGTGGCCGCCCGCCACATTTACTTTAACACCAGTAAGATCCATTATTATGAAAAATATTTTGGCGTCCGCTGGGCAATGCTGCTCCGATATTATCTGTTGCTGGAATTTCGTGTACAACTCTTCCAAGAACGCCTAAAAAGGCGCTTACACCACAAGCCGACCTTGCGCACTGCACGTATAGAAGTGTATCTACAGGTCATTCAGAATGGACTGAACCGACCGCCCCAAGATCCCTAGCCAAAGTAAGCATGGATCAATTTTATAAACTTTAGGCCCTTGACCCTGACTGGTGTACACCAGTCAGGGTTTCTGTTTTAACGCTCTTGCATATACTCTATATTTTTCTAGTTGTAAGCAAAACGACGCTGTATCTATAAATTATCACCCATATAATCTATTCAGTTTGGCGAATTGCTTCTAATATTTAATATATTTATCGCTGCAAAAAGGTTAGCTTTGTAACAATTTCTCTAAGGCCTGCCCATCAGTGACCGGCAATTGACAAGTGTAATTTTCACAGACGTAAGCCGCGGCTTTGCCATTTACCAGTTCACGATTTTCTAACAAGGGTAACAGGGTGCTTTCGGCGGGTCGCTTTAGCGCCAGCACCGTGGTGGGCAAATAGTGGCGCTGGATCACCTGCAAGAGCGCCTGTGTATCGGCTGCTGCCGGATCGCCGGCCAGCGCAATTTCTTGGCTGGGTGAGAGCAATGTATTTAATCCACAGAGCAGGCGCCCAAAACCGGTGGGTTGACGCGCCATTGATTCTTTCATCAATAACAGAATGCGCGTCGCCGCTTTGCGATACTCCTCATTGCCCAACAAGACGGCGAGGCGCAAGAGCGTCTCGGCGGCCAGTGAATTGCCGCTGGGCAGCGCATTGTCGATAAAATCTTTGCGCCGCACCACGAGTTGTTCATGGTCAACCCCGGTCTGGAAAAAGCCGCCATTTTGCGCATCACCAAATTGTTCGATTATCAGACGGGTTAAGCGCGTGGCCTCGCCCAGCCAACGTAGATCGAAGGTCGCTTCGTACAACGCAACCAACGCTCGCGCCAGTGCGGCATAATCTTCCAGATAGGCATTGAGGCGCGCCTGCGTGTTTTGTGGCGCGCCCGCGCTATCGGTTGCGGCCTTATAGCTGCGATATAACTTGCCATCGGGCTGGCTCATGCGCGATAACACAAAGTTGGCTGCGTTCTGGGCTGCCTGCAAAGCATCGGGGCGGTCAAGCGTTGTGCCACATTCGGCCAGCGCATGGATCATCAGCCCATTCCACTCGGTCAGGATTTTCTCATCCCGCTGCGGCTTAATCCGTTTTTCGCGTGCCACAAAGAGTTTTTGGCGGCTATCCGCCAAGCTTTTTTCTACTTGCTCAACGCGCAACCCAAATTGTTTGGCTACCCCTTCGACCGTACTACTCACATGTAAAATGTTTTCGCCCTCAAAATTGCCGCGCGTCGAAACACCATAATGGAGATTAAAAACGCGCGCAGCTTCAGCGCCGATTACGCGCTCAATCTCATCTGGCGTCCAGACAAAAAATTTACCTTCCACCCCTTCGCTATCCGCATCTTGCGTACTATAGAAACCGCCATCTGGTGCCGTCATTTCGCGCAGTACATAATCGATCGTCTCGTCGAGCACGCGCCGGTAGCGGGGCTGTTTGGTGATCTGCCAGGCGTGTAAATAACTGCGCAGGAGTTGTGCGTTATCATATAACATCTTCTCGAAGTGCGGCACCAGCCAGACCGCATCCACGCTATAACGATGAAAGCCGCCACCTAGATGATCATAAATGCCACCCTCTGCCATCTTTTCCAAGGTCAATTCCGCCATATAAAGCGCGTCCAAATCACCCGTGCGCGCAGATTGGGTCATGGCAAAATCGAGCGTCATCGGTTGCGGGAATTTGGGTTGACTGCCAAAGCCACCCTCTTCACTGTCAAAATATTGCAACAATTGTTTAACCGCCTCGTCCAAAAGCGCCGTACTTAGCTCGTTTGCTTCGGTTGCCAATTCACCGGTGCGCTGTAACATGTCGGTCAATTTTTGGGCCTGCTCGAAAATCTGGCCGCGCTTGGTGGTGTAGGCACTGGCCACCGAAGCAAGCACCTGCCGAAAAGCCGGCATCCCATAGCGCGGCTCCGGCGGATAATAGGTGCCACCGTAAAAAGGTTGGCCATCCGGGGTTAGGAAAACGCTCATCGGCCAACCGCCCTGCCCTGTCATCGCCTGCACGGCTTCCATGTAGATCGAGTCTAAATCGGGGCGTTCTTCGCGATCGACTTTGATGTTGACAAAAAGGTCATTCATCAACTTGGCGGTCGGCTCTTTTTCGAAAGATTCTCTTTCCATGACGTGGCACCAATGACAGGCCGAATAGCCTATGCTCAGAAAGATCGGCTTGTCTTCGGTGCGCGCTTTTTCCAACGCCTCTGGTCCCCACGCATACCAATCCACTGGATTATGCGCATGTTGGAGCAGGTAGGGGGATGTTTCGTGGATCAGGCGGTTGGTGTGGGCGTGGTTGGACATAAATTTCCTTTACCGATCAGTTGAATCGTGCGCTTACGCTGACAAATTATGCCTGATTATAACCGACCCACTTACGCTGTCAATGTGATCGCACATCCATAATGCGCAAATGCTGCCAGCGGATCTAAACTTAAAAAAATTGACTTGACAAACGATATAACCTATGGCATTTTACAATAGGCAGGCGCGCATAAACATGCGCCTTTCCACCCTGCTCCACTGGTGTACGCAGACATTTTGCAATAAAATATCACTTCGCAGCTAGAGGATTTAAAGATGGCAACAGCAGTCAACACCAGCACCGTCCGTGCCGGCAAAACGGCGGATATCCTACAACGCCACCCACGTCTACAACGCTGGATCCGCAACAATGGCGCCCCGCTCATGATGTGCCTGCCCGCTATCCTGCTCTTATTTGTCTTTGCCTATCTGCCGATGTTTGGCGTGATCATTGCCTTCAAAGAATATCGTTTTGATGCTGGCATCCTGGGCAGCGAGTGGATTGGTTTAACGAACTTCAAGTTTTTGTTTGGAACAGATATCGCCTGGCGCATCACCCGCAACACGCTGCTGCTGAATTTTCTGTTTATCATCACGGGCACGGTCATGAACATCTTGGTCGCGCTGCTGATGAACGAAGTGCAGGGCACCCTGCGCGCCCGCTTCTATCAATCGGCCATGTTTCTGCCCTATTTTATCTCGTGGGTGGTGGTCGGTTATTTTGTCTACGCCTTCTTGAATGTGGACCAGGGGATCTTGAATCAATTCCTGGCCCGCTTCGGCGTTGATGCGATCGCCTGGTACCGCAAACCCGATTATTGGCCCACGATTCTGGTCATAACCTCGCTCTGGAAAGGGGTCGGCTACGGCAGCTTACTCTATCTGGCGATCATGTTGGGTATTAGTCCAGAATATTACGAAGCGGCCAAAATTGATGGCGCTACCAAAATTCAGCAAATTTTGTACATCACGTTGCCGCATCTCATCCCGGTGGTGATTATCCTCACCATGTTTGCAATTGCCGGCATCTTTCGCTCCGACTTTGGTCTATTTTTTAACGTGACGCGCAATCAGCCAGCCCTCTACCCGACAACCGATGTGATTGACACCTTTGTCTATCGCGCTTTGCGTCAGATGAATGATTTAGGCATGTCGGCGGCGGCTGGCGTCTATCAGTCGGTGGTTGGCTTCGTACTAGTGCTGGTGACCAATTGGATCGTCCGGCGCATCGATCCGGATCGCGCCCTATTTTAGCCTCACCCCCGACTCCCCCTCTTCTGAAACAGCCCTTCCGTTCAGGAGAGGGGCTGGGGGTGAGGCTCCGTTCATTTATCATCAATCGTCGTCTAAGCAACCAAGGAGAATGGTGTTGTCAAATGCAACAAGAACGCCCAATATGCGCTCCGCCTATTGGTATTGGCTATCAAACCTGGTTGGCCAGAGCGCGATCAATCTATTTCTGCTGGCGCTCAGCTTGGCTTGCCTATTGCCTTTTGTAATCATCCTGGCCGCGTCATTCTCTACCGAAAACAGGATTGTTAATCAGGGCTATTCACTGTTCCCGAAAGACTTCAACACATTAGCGTATCAATACCTGCTGGTGGATAGCGCCCAGGTGTTGCGCTCATACTTGGTCTCGGTCACCATTACCGCGATTGGCGCACCACTCGGGCTGCTGATCATGGCCTTGGTCGCCTATGCGATGACGCGTAAACACTTTCAATACCGCAAAGCCGTCGCCTTCTACATTTTTTTTACCATGCTCTTCAGTGGCGGACTCGTCCCTTCGTATATCCTGATCACCCAGTATCTACAGTTGAAGGATACGCTCGCCGTATTGATTGTGCCATCCTTGGTAGTCGGCGGTTGGGTGCTGATCTTGCGCACCTACTTTAGAGATCTACCCGAAGAATTGTTAGACGCGGCGCGCATCGACGGCAGTGGCGAATGGCGTACGTTCTTTCAGATCGTCGTGCCGCTGTCAACCCCTGGCTTGGCGACCGTTGGATTATTTTCGATGTTAATGTATTGGAACGACTGGTTTACATCATTACTCTATATCGAAAAAGCCGCCCTCTTCCCGATCCAGTATTTGCTCTATACGATTGTGAACAATATGGACTTTCTCGATCTGCTGTCGCAGCAAGCCGGCGTGCGCGTAGACCCACCGCGCATCCCGGCGCGCATGGCGATGGTCGTCCTGGCGATTGGGCCAATCCTGCTCGCCTATCCATTTGTTCAGCGCTACTTCGTGCGTGGCATTCGCGTCGGTTCGCTGAAGGAATGATGAGTGATGAGTGTTGGCGATCACTTAGGCCATTTCAATGAAATAAGGAGCCAGTGTTTGCCGAACAAAATCTTGCGTTGGTGCGTGCTTGTAGCCGCACGTGCTGCATATACCCAAATTGTGCGGCTAAAAGCACGCACCTACTGGATCCTTTATTCTTTGATTGCGCCTTATCACTCATCATTGATATCAAACCATACTCTACCGTGTCTTAGTTCAATCCACACCACATTCATCAAGGGAGAAACCACACATGTCTGATCCGAAAAAGATGCGCATCTCACGTCGAAATTTTCTCAAATGGACCGGGACCGCCCTGGCAGCTAGTGGATTGGCGGCTTGTGCGCCAGCCGCACCACAGGCACAGCCAGGCGCCGCAACGACAGGCGCCGTTGCGAGCGACGCGCTTGTCTATTATTATGGGACGCGCGCCAATTTTAAAGATGTAGCGGTGGTTCAGGAAGCGGTTAGCAAACTCCTCACCGACAAAATTGGCGTTGGCATTCAACTCAACCCGCTCGACTGGTCTACCTATAGCGATAAGATGCAACTCAAGAATGCCGCCAGTGAAAAATATGACATGGCATTTACGGCCAACTGGACGAACGATTATTACAACAATGTCAAAAATGGCACGCTCATGGATATCACCGACTCGCTGCAAAAATTGGCCCCCACCCTTTGGAAGGATGTGAATCCTGGGGCCTGGGATTCGGCACGTGTGCAGAAGAAAGTCTATGCGGCGATTAACCAGCAGACGTGGACCGCCAATTTTGGTCCGCGTTGCCCCAAACAATATGCCGACAAGTATGGCCTGGACTGGGACAAAATCAACAAGTTGGAAGATATGGAACCCTTCTGGGAGGCGGTGAAGAACGGTGAACCTGCTGACGTGAAAGCGATCGGTTGCGACGACAAAGGCAGCGGCGCGATCTGGGGCGTTTATTTCAAAGCCGGTGTGATTGGCGGATCGTCCTTTGGCATGATCAATTTGGACGACAAAGACGCCAAGGCGATGGCCGACTGGGACTTTCAACCCTGGGTTGACACCCTGAAAATGGTAAAAAAGTGGAATGATGCCGGTTATTATGGCAAGGAACCCTGGCCCGCCGCTGATTTTGCCGCCAAAGAGCGCAGTGCCAAATATGCCAGCCATTTTCACAACAATAAGCCCGGCGTCGAGGCCGAAATGAAGTCGATCACCAGCTTCGATTGGACGTCCAAAATCCTCGCCAAGAACTATCTGGAGAATGGCCCAGCCGCCACCATGACCGGTGTCAACAAACAGACGGCTAATGCCGACGCCTGCATCAAATATTTCGAGTTGGTCAACACCGACAAAACCTTGTACAACCTGTTGTGCTATGGCATCGAAGACAAACACTGGGTCTGGAAAGACAAAGAAAAAGGCGTGATCGGTCTGCCCGATGGTGTCACTGCGGAAAACAGCCCCTATAACCCGAACAGCGACTGGATGTTTGGCAACCAGTTCAACGCCTATTATACCGACCCCTCCAAAGTGGGCGCCTGGGAAGCCACGCGCAAATTAAACGAAGAAGCGACCCCTTCGCCCGTGGTCGGCTTTGTCTTTGATCAAACGCCGGTCAAGACCGAACTGGCGCAAATTCAAGCGATCAGCGAAGAGTACAAGACGCTGGCCACCGGCTTCTTTGACCTGGACCAGGCAATACCCGAATATACCAAACGCGCCAAAGATGCCGGCGCGGATAAGGTGATTGAGGAAATTAACAAGCAACTCGACACCTGGCGTGCATCTAAGTAAGGTTCAGCACAAGAAAATAGCAGGAAGAGCCGTGGCAATGTTAAATGACATTGCCACGGCTCTTCCTAAGCTCAGGTGTAGGAACGCGGTCGTCTAATCGCACACTTACCTTTTCAATGTAATTGTGCCCCCCTAAAAGCTAGAGATTGATTATGATCGATTATAATAAGAGGCAGCAGTATTGCGCACACATGTTCTAATATGATATGATTGCGCTAATTTTTTATTAACATAAATAGGCTTTCAGAGCCGCTTAAATTAGCGATGTTAGATAGGGGAATTATGAGCAAGACAAAATCTTTTGGCACCCCTAAGCGCGAAGGGCATGATGCCTCAGCCTTTTATGAGAGAAATTTATATAGTAAATTGACCGATGCGCCTAAACCAAACGGTAACGGAATTCTCCATGTTGAATTGCCTCCACTCGAAACTTGGGCAGATCAGATTTACCAGGATTCCTCTGAAAATATGCGGAAAATCCCAGATAACAGTGTAGCACTCGCCTTTACATCGCCACCCTATAATGTTGGTAAAGATTACGACGACAATATGGAGTTGGAAGAGTATCTGAATCTTATTGAACGGGTAGCACAAGATGTTTACCGAGTCCTATTACCTGGAGGTCGCTACGTAGTTAATATAGCCAATCTAGGACGCAAGCCTTATATCCCTCTCCATTCTTACTTCTACGAACGCCATATTAAATTAGGTTTCTTACCTATGGGGGAAATCATTTGGCGAAAAAGTAAAGGCTCGAATGGCAGTTGTGCCTGGGGCAGTTGGAAAAGTGCAAAAGCACCCCGCTTAAGAGATATACATGAATACTTGTTAGTTTTTACAAAAGAACTTTTTTCGAGACCTGACAAAGGTGAATCTACGATTGAGTCTGATGAATTTATGGCAGCTACTTTGTCTGTATGGGAAATAGCACCTGAATCTGCAAAACGTGTTGGCCACCCTGCTCCATTTCCGGTAGAGCTTGCTAAGAGGGTCATAAAGCTGTACTCATATGCGAATGATGTAGTCCTTGATCCTTTTGCTGGCTCAGGCACTACTTGTGTTGCCGCTCAGGACCTAGATCGACATTATGTAGGCTACGATATATCTGAAGAATATTGTGCAATCGCAAAAAACAGGGTAGCTCAAGCTGCTCTTAAAAAAATTGCAAATAGCCAATCTATAAAGAAATAGGCTGCGCCTATATTTGGCTTCTTAAAATCTTACAACTTATGAAAGTAACTTATGCCGCGTGCTAATACTGAATGTACGGAGATTTCCGTTGGATTTGGGCTTCTCGGCATTGGTCCTCTTAATCTGAGCCAACGCCAGATTGATACTTATTTTGAGAAAACTGTAGATGCTGCCAAATATGCAAAATTCTTGACCGAGTTCCTCCAGAATGAAAAACTATACCGTAAATTTTATAACGTTGGGCTGAGGTTACGAAATTCATACCCTTTATTTTACAACTCGAATTTAAAAAACATCCGGTGGGAAGGGCCAACAAGACAAGCCAGCACGATTTCCGTACCAAGAGATATCTTAGCAGTTAACACCTCAATTAGCATTAAGGATGATAGTAACGTTGTTGCCAACCTATCTCCTTACACACTTTTCATTAGTCTACCACAAGGTATATCAAGCCGCGGAAGAGCTCCAAATTGGTATCTTTTAAATGATCCTGAAAATTATCAATTGCTATACTCCTATGCAAGAAACACTTGGTATCCCAGTTTTCCTGAGGATGTTTCTCTGTACCATCGGTCTGTAAAGGGTGAGGCTCGCAAAGTGTTAGCAGGAATAATTGGACAAGAAGAGAAAAAAAAGACAGTGGAGTATCTTAATTATCAACACAATTTCTATCTTCCACTATGCTATAGTATAGCGCAGAATTCTGCTGCAATGTTCAACCAAAAACTCGCAGAATCTTTACGTGGCCCTACAAGAAATTCCACAATACAAAACATCATTAGATATTTTTTACGAGTCGGAGAAAATAAATACATCCTCTGTGGGCTAGAACAAGGTGAGGAGTTTGCCATAGAAATTCCAGACTTAACTACGTTTCAGAATAGGTGGAGATTTAGAGGAATTACTGCATTGCCTGATATTGATATTAAGCGAGAGCAGTGTGTTGTAAAATTTCACCTTATCTTAGAAGAAAGAAATACTCGCCAACTATTTGAAACTGTTTATCGAGCTGAGATACGCTGGTCGCATGGCAGGCTTAATGGAAATCCAGAAGCGAAACTATATAAAGAATTTACTTGGACTAAAGTACCTTTCTTTGTACAGGTAATTAAAGAACAACGATTTCAAGAAATGAAAACGATAGGTGTAGGAGGTTTTGGTACTGTTTATGAGGCGATTGATACAAATTCTAGTGCTCTGGTTGCCTATAAAGAGTTAACGAAAAAGATTGGCGGCTTCCAAGAACATGAGGATGAGCGATTCCAACGTGAAGTAAAAATTCAGTCTGAGTTAAATCATCCTAACATCATTCCAATACTTGATTATGATTTATCTACATCTAGACCTTGGTTTACCATGCCTCTTGCAGACTGTAATCTCGCAGAGTTGCTTCAGGCTGATAAGAGTATTAGACAGGATTATCGACGAATAGAGTTTATATTTCTTCAAATACTTGAAGGCATGAAATATGCCCACGAAAGAAATGCGGTTCACAGAGACCTAAAACCCCAAAACATCCTTCTATTTGAGAAAGATCAGGTAAAAGTCGGAGATTTCGGCCTTGGAAAACTGCTTGACCCAACCAGTTTAAACAGGTTCTTGACCGCCACTAGCGAATCATTAGGATCTCTGCCCTATATCGCGCCTGAGCAAATGCGGTCGTTTAAAGATGCAGATTTTCGTGCTGACATATACTCACTCGGCATTATTCTCTATGAATGTATAACGGGTGAAGTTCCAGTTCGCAATTTGAATCTAAATCTAGTGGATGATCGTTATAAATCTATAATCATAAAATGTAACGAAGAAGACCCCTCTAAACGATTTCAATCAATGGAAGCGTTACAAGAAGCGTTCAAACAAATTAATCTTTAGGTTGAGCCCAATCCAAATGATGTTAACGCGCATCGGCTTTGCGCTTTGTCTTTGCACGCTGCGTCGCCGTCAAATAGATCAAGCGGCTATGCCAGATGACCACTTGATTTAACAATTGCTGCTCAAACAAGGCGCGGACGCTGGCCACTTCGGGCGCGGACAGTTGCAGTGCTAGCCGGTCGGCATAGCTGGGGCGATTGGTGGTGGAGGGTGCGAACCAGCGCTCAAGCACGCCAGGTGTCACTTGGATTTCGTTGCGCTCTTCTTCGGTTTTGGCCGTGACCACAAAACCAGCCGCTTCCGCCCATTTCACCAGATCATCGGCATCCCAGTTGACCAGTGGATCGCTGGCATCCTGGTAGATTGCTTCTTCGGCCTGGATCACCCGCTCGCGCAGGGCAGGGTCTAATGCGGTCAGATCAACTAATGCATAAAGCCGTTGTGTATGGCGGGCAATGCGCTCGGCCAGGACGAGCACACCGTTGGGGGCCAGCCACGGACGAATGAGCGGCAAGGCTGTTGCTTTGTCGGGAAAATCGATCAGGACATTGTGCCCCACCATCGCGTCGAAACGCAGTTCGGATTGGTCGGCGAGCAAAGCTGGTAGATCGGACAAATTTCCCTGTAAGACGGTTGGGCGCTCAACTTCGCTTAAACGGAGCGCCTGTTGGCGGAGCGCGTCAGCGTCACGCGGCGTGCGCGCCAGGGCATAGACGCCGCCCTCGGGCACACGCCGCAGCGCATCCCAAGTTAACAGGCCGCTACCGGCTTTTAAGTCCAACACCAAACTATGCCGCGCCAATTTAGCTTCATCAAGCAGCCGGTCGCGCAGATCGCCCAAGCGTGCGCCGACACTGGAGACGGTGCGCTGTAACCATTGTTCGCGGGCGGCATTGGGTGGCGAAAAGGTGAGCATTTCACTGCTATCGTCCTCTTCAAGCGCCAACATCGCCGCCAGTTGGGCCTCGCGGCGGCGCGCCACTTCCACGCGGATTTGCGCCTCGTAGCCCTGATCCGAAGGTTCGTAAAAGACTTTGCCCTGTAATGAGGTGGGCAGATATTGCTGCGCCACCCAGTGATCACGATAGGCATGCGGATAGAGATAACCCTCGCCGTGACCAAAGCCTTCTTTATCGCGGCTGGCATCGCGCAGCGGGTTTGGCACCCCGCTATCCGCTTCTTTCTCCACCTGGGCCAGCGCATCAAAAAAGGCAAAAGCCGTGTTAGATTTCTTCGCTGTCGCCAGATAGAGCGCGGCCGTCGCCAGGTGAAAACGCCCTTCTGGCAAGCCGACTTGTTCATAGGCCGACGCACAAGCCGTCACCACCTGGATCGCGTTGGGATCGGCCATGCCAATATCTTCACCGGCAAAGATCAACATGCGCCGGAAGATAAAACGCGGGCTTTCACCCGCGTAGACCATCTTGGCCATCCAATAAACGGCGGCATCGGCATCGCTGCCGCGCAAACTTTTGATAAAGGCGCTGATCGTATCAAAATGGTAATCGCCCTCTTTGTCGTAGAGCACGGCGCGCCGCTGGATCGATTCTTCGGCGATGGCGAGGTTGATGTGGATGGGAGATTGCCTTGACGCGCCCATCTCAGGCGGCGTTGTCTCTACCGCCAATTCTAACGCATTCAGCACGCCACGCGCATCACCGTTCGCCACGTCAACCAGATGTGCTAAGGCATCCTCGTCGATCTGGACGTTAAGTTTGCCGTAGCCGCGTTCAGGATCAGCGAGCGCTTGATAGATAACCTTGCGCAGATCTTCTTTGGTCAGCGAGGTCAATTGAAAGATACGGCTGCGGCTGACTAGCGCTTTATTCACTTCGAAATAGGGGTTTTCCGTGGTGGCGCCGACCAGGATGACGGTGCCATTTTCTACCCAAGGCAGCAAGGCATCCTGCTGGGCTTTGTTAAAACGATGCACCTCGTCGATAAAGAGGATCGTACGCTGGCTATACAGCTTGGCGCGATCCTGAGCCTCGGCAATCGCTTCACGGATCTCCTTGACCCCCGAAAGCACGGCGTTCAGCGAGATAAAGTGTGCTTTTGTGGTATTGGCGATCACCTGGGCCAGCGTCGTTTTGCCAGTGCCGGGCGGGCCATA
>JBBQBY010000179.1:0-12520 GCA_038318235.1 Caldilineales bacterium | reverse complement strand
TCTAACGGTGTAATGCCATATTCCGTGCGTAGCTCGCGCAGTGACCAGCGGATAAAGGACGCTGGTTGCTGGATCTTGGTGGCCAGCGCGGCAAAGGTTTCGGCTTTCTGTTGGCCCAGCGCATGGGCTTGATCAAAGCTACTCTCGCCGATCTTGGTGGTTTCCAAGTATTCCCATTGGTCGCTCTGTTTGGCACTTTCCCAGGCGACAAAGGCATGGCCGGGCACGATGACGAGCGCCGGGTTGAGCGAGGCGGCTTCGAGTAGGCTGGCAAAGAGCAAGGTGCCGTCGATGCAGTTGGCCTGTTGTTCGGCCAAACTTTGCCGCGGCAGGCGGACGCGTTGTGTGCGGGCGCTCTGCTCTGGGTTGAAGTTGACGGTCGAGTTGACATAGGTCACATCGGCATCGGCTTTCAGCGCCTCGAAGATCGCGCGCACCTGCGGCTCGACGGCGCGGCCGGGCTGGTAGCCGAAAAGTTGCTTCTGTGGATGGCGCGCCGCGGCCTTGCGCAGAAACTGCATGATGCTTGGCTCATTCGGCGTGACAAAGGCACCCAAATAGCGGGTCAGATTATTCCACGCGCCCGTCGTTGGGTCGCGCACATAGAGGGGCGCCGAGTTGCGCGAGAGCAGCCAGAGCGGTTCGGTTTTTTGCAATTCCACCTGGCCGTCCAGGTCTTCCACCAACACATTGAGCATGGCGCGGGTCAGCTCATTCAGATCACGGATGCGCTCGGGGAAGAGCGTCGGCAACTGACTGATCACATACTGTTGCCCTGGGTCAATCTCTACGGTATCGACGGCGCGTGCCGTGTACCCTTCAATAAACGACGTGACGCGCACGCGGCGAATTTTGTTGGCGCTGTTTTGCACTTCGCAGGTGATCAATGGGTGGTCATCGTTGTTTAACAGATGGTAGATCGCCGTGGGCACATGCGCCAATTTGAGCCGCACCGTGGCCACGAGACCGGTGGTGGCGCTGCCGCGTGGGGTGCCGCTGCGGGTCACCGGTGCGGGCGCGGTTTCGTGCACGGCCAACAACAAACCACTTTGCGGATTGCTCGTCTGCAAGGCAACATACTGCGCTTCAACCACCGCCAGTTGTGCTTGCTGGGCGGCGATCGCATCGAGCACCGTTTGCACCGCCAGCGGATCATTCACTGCGGACAAGCCTTGCGTCAATCGGTTGATTTCCAGGCGCAGGTCATATTCCTGTTGGCGAAGTTCAGTTCGTTTGTCTGACATTTTTGCACATCCCTGGACGAGCCAGAACCAAAGCTTTGCCACGAATTTTACGAATTATTAATTCGGGGTAATTCGTGGCAAAAAATGTTTGCCCTTTGTTGGTGCGAAGCGCCCGTTATGCGAACAAGCCTTCAACGGCGTAGGACCTAAACTACGGCCGCGGATAGAGCTGGCCAATAAATTCCTTATCGACCGCCGACAGTTCGTTGTTCCACGGCGTCGAAGAACCATCGGTGGTCAGTTCCGCCGGAAAGTGATACAACATGATCGAGTTGGCGTCAAAAGGGGTGAAGCGATCCGCTGGGACGTGGGTGAGCACCTGGAGGCGCGTCTGTTCGGGCGACCAATGGTCGGTCTGTTTGAAGTGTTCGATCACCTTCTGCTCATCCCAAGGAATGGTGGCCGTGGGTGACAGATGTTCATGCACCAGCCCCAACGCATGCCCAAATTCATGGAGCACGACGCGGCGATATTCCTGCTCTGCCGTGGCAGGGGTGAGCCAGCCGTAGTTCATGCTCGGTTTGCCCCAATACCAGAAAAAGTTGGACTGCACCCCCAGATACGACCAGGAGCCACCTTTGGCGTCAAATGCAATCCGAATATCCGCCTTGGTGCCTTGGATAAATTGGAAGGTAATGTTGGCATATTGGCTCCACTCGTGGGCGATTGGTTCAATGCGCTTGTGAACCGCTGGGTCGCCTTCGAGAAAGCAGACCGTCACCGTTTTACCGTTGGGCCAGAGCCAGCGCGTCTCGGTGGCGCCCTCCAACAGATTGTCGGGATCGAACTGGAGCGCATTGGCTGGGTTCATGTCGATAGCATGCAGCCTGGCCTTTTCCATCAACTCATCTGGGATGTGGGTTTCCAGGCAAAGCTTGAATTGTTCCATGGTGATTCCTCCTGTTGAATAAAAGTATGTTAGTACAGCACAACTGGACAAGCAAATTGCCCATCCGTAAAGTTTGGTGATGCTGGTGCCCGCTGATGGATTGCGCTCTGCTGTTTGGTTATTACCTCGTTAGGCAGCAAACGCAGGCCAAATTTGAAAATATAAGGCAGGTGAGCGAAATTTTGCGTTGGCAAAATCTATAAACGTGCAAATAGAGAAAATTATGCGATGGCTTTGCACGCCGCTACCAAATAACATGGGCTAGCCAGCGTGATCAACTGGGGGATGCTGATCACGCTGGCTAGCCCACAACGGAGGTTGTTGATAGAATCGCACAGGCCATCTGATCATGCTCTAACCATCTTCTGATCGACCGCTCACTTTGGCCAGCTTGGCTACCTGTGTACAGCGCGCCACGTACAGCCTTTGCTGGCTGTGGATGATTCGCACCCAACGGCTCTCTTAATATTTTTGGTTCAAGCGGATCGCAAGGGGTTGACCATCTTCCAGGCAGCGGCGGTGCCGATCAGGGACAGACGAAAGACCGTTACGCCGCTTCCTGGAAGATTTGAGCGATTTCCCCCTTGCGATCCAGTTGAACCATATTTGTTATTAGACAACACTGCTTGGTTCAGCTTGCTGGTCTGGCCTCTGGTGCTCTGCAACGGGGGTGTCTGAACCGTTCGTTCGCTGTGGCGCAACTCGCTTTTTTTCATCGCACATGCCCGCCGGATCAAAGAAACGAAAGTAAGGATTGCCGTAATGTTGATAGGCGCCCCAAGTGCGCGTATCGCTTGGCGGGGTGGCAATCGCCACACGCGCCCGGCGCATTGCTTCGTGCATCACCAGTGGCGTGCCGGCTTGATAGAGTAAATGGCGACTGTGGCGCGCGACCAGGGTCGCCGTGGGCGTTTCCAACCCTAAAAGTCCGGCATAGAGCGTGAGGGCAAAGTCGCGTGCCGCCCGATCATCCACCGGCCAGGCCGTGCAGACAAAGTTGGTGACACCCCGCGCAAAGAAAGACTCGGCAAAGCTGGGGGCCAAGTCCACCGAACGTTCATCCGAACGCGCTGGGGTGATGCCAGATTCGCAGGCGTTCGAAAAAACAAAGGCCGGGCTGCGGTCGATCCGGGTGAATTCGTAGGCGCTAAGCCGTTCCCCGTTGCTAAAGATCCAGCCCGACGCCGCCGGATTCGCTTTGTCGTACACACAGTGGCCGGCAAAATGTAATACATCATAGGTGCGCAGCATCAGGTGACGGAGTACCGTGGTGCGCGTCGCCTCGCGTGGACCAAAGAGCCGAACGACCTCAACCCGATTTTTCGTGGTGTTATGGGCATGAATAATATTAAATTGTTCAAAAAGATCCGCTACGGCAACGCCCTCTTCTTCCGCGCCGGCCAGATGCGCATCCTCGGCAGGGTCGGCCACGACCAGGACGCGCAAATGGCGCTGTGCGGGGGGCGGCGGTTCGGGCGGTGGCGCATGGACGGTGCGCAACTGGCGCGTAAAACCGCGACTGGTGCCAAGAAATTGCCGATGTGGCTCGTCACGCTCGGCGTCCGTTAGCGATTCGCTCGCCAGTTGCGATTGTGCCAGCAATTCCCAATGAATGCGCGCCGTAGCCGCATCGAGCATCATGACCAACGGTGCATTCGTGGTTAGTTGACTGCGCAAATCGGCTGGAATGAGCAGTCGCTGCATAAATTGCCCCAGGTCTAGTTGATGGGCTGGATCCACGGCGGCCGCCAATTCATCGTTGGCGCGACAGACCAATCCAGGATCCAGCGGGATTTCGCGTTCTGGGATTGATGCTTGCTCTGTGATCGCACCAAAGCGATATTTATTGCCTTCTACGCTGACGGTAATGCGCGTGGGCGCCCGCTCCTTTTGCGGCGATTGATCCAAAATTGTTTTCAGTTGCACCTCCATTTGCCGCTGCACATAGGCCAGCGCACTCCGGCGCAGTTCCACTTTTTTGGCCTGCGTCAAGGGTTTATATTCGATCTCCATCCGCTGTTGTTGGCTCAACTGCGCTTTTTCGCGCAGGAGCGCTTCATCAAAGGCAACGTGTTTGCGTGGATCTGTGACAAAAAAGGTGATCTCCTGTAGGGCATGGGCCCGCTTGCCCGGCTCACTGGCATCCCGCATCCCAGAGATCGCCAGCTTGATGCCGTGAATCCAACTGTCCACGGCATCGGAAACCGAGAGATTGTCGCGCCCCACACCGATCAGCACTGTCGCCAGATGATTCTTGCCCATGCGCCCTAATGACCAGCAGAGTTCACGAACTAATACGGTCAATTCCGGTGCGCCAAAACGACCCGGCTCCCCCATACCGGCAATCGCGATCACCCGCTTGGTATTGCGCGGATCGGCCAGGAAGAAAGTATGCGCTAATTCAGAGCGCAAGGTGCCCCGTTGGGCATATTGCGTTAAGAGCAGGTGCGCATCCAGCGCGCGCGTGGCCTCTTGGCTGGGTAGTTCCTCATCGCTATTGATATCTCGATCAGAGATGTTTTTGCCTTCGATGGCGCTGCTGATCTTATAATCGAGCGTGCGCAAGATGCCATGCGGTTTGCCGCCGCAGTAATGGCCTAACGCGAGCGCGTCAATTGGCGACGCACCATTGGCCAGCTTCAAGCGGTTGTCGGTAATGTCCGCCTGGATCAGGTTAATTTTGATCGTCGGTACACCTAGATCAATCGAACCATAGGTATTGCGCGCCCTCTCCGCATCGCCGCTGAGAAAGCCAAACATGAGCCGCTCTTCAATGTCACGCTCTTCGACTGTCATAAAGTGGCGGGTTTCCTGCGTATTACTACGGCTATTAATCCGGCGGACAAGGGCCTCGAACGCGGTATGCTGGCCATGCTGGCGATCGATTGCGCCATTGGTGGCCATATCTGCCATGCGTTTTTGCGCCTGCTTGGCATTCGGTTCGTTGATTAAATCCGGGGTCAACGGCAGTAAACCACCAACGCCGGCCGTCACAGCTTGCGGCCAATCCTCGGTGGCCAACAATTCGTGGATGGCCATTAACACTTTGGGATTGCAACAGAGATCACCATGGAGCGCATCGACATAATAGGCCGGGATCGGCATGCCATCTTGGGCGCGCAGGAGTCCCATCGGGTGAGGCACGGTGCCATCGCCATTCAGACCCAATTTGTAGGTATTGAGGAGGTAGGTTAGATCCTCCTGCGCGTCTGGCTGGCGATAGGGCGGAAAGTGTGCGATCTCAGCCACCTTAACATCCACATAGGTTGGCTGGTTATGCCCTGCAATGTAAAGCATGCGGGTTGGATCGACCGGTGCAGCTTTTAGCGTGGTGGTATGAAAATCATAGGCATTGTCCAAGTGTTCTTGGGACAGGTTAAGTTCCGGCCCATAGGTGGTTGCTTCATACAATGCGGCTGTCGTGGGCGGCGCAAAGCCTGGCGCCGGCAACATCTGATAGAGGCTGGGGAAAGATTTGACGAGTTCGCGAAAGTTCGCACGATCGTGCCGCGTATCCAGCAGATCAATCCACCGAATCAGCCCAAGATGACCGGTAATGGCCTGGATCGCGCTATAGCTACCCTGGTTGGGCGTGCCGATCATAATCAGTTTGCTGCAGCCGAGTTTGGCATGCTTTAACACCCAGCGTTGCGGAAATTGGTGAATATAGGCGCGCGCCACTAGCCCACCGGCTGCATGCGCCACCAAATGCACTGGTTCACCCGCTGGAAACCAATTGTCGATCTGCGCCTGAAGCTGCGCGGCCGCCAGGCGAAAATCTTTGCGCCAGTCGTACCAAAAGGCGCGCACATTATAATGCTCGGCCAGCGCCAGCATCAGTTCACCATAATACCGCTTCATAATGCCGGTGACATGGAGCGCATAATCACGGTTAGTTTCGGTCAGCCCGTGGGCATCAAGCCGTAAACGATCGAGGTGACCGGCTACAATATGGCTTGTGCTCAGCCAAATCTGCTCGCGCCTCTGGGTGCGATCCACCGAGGTTATTTCGCTACCCAAGAGACCAGGGATAACGACCACATTCACCCGGTCGGTCGACTGGCGGTCATTGCGGGCCATCGTACGCCGCAATACCAAGTCGCGCAGGCGTCGAAAGCGCGCGTCGCCCAGATAGATCCGTAATACTTTTTCCTCATTCGCAGAGGCCGACAAGATCAGCTGGGCCAATTCTTCCGTATTGGCCGCTTCGAGAGAGGTAATGAGTGTTTGTTCATCGGTCATGATTGGGGGCCTTCTTTCGTTTGTCGCGCACCGGCGATTGCCAGGTGGCCTATAAGTCACGATAGCGATTCAAGCTAGGGAATAAAGCGTAGCCATGATCGGGATTGATCGGATTGGATAGACCGGTAAATAGTACGACAACGTTAGATTTCAACCAGCCCTCCCCGCTCAGTGGACACCTCCCGGAGGGCGGCTGGTCGCGCGAATGCTAATCTAACGTTGTCGTACTAGGTAGGCTTTATCTGTATCCGTGTCTACTTGGTTACCAATTTACCTGTCTACCTAGAGCTACGGGCTTATTCCCGATAATTTCTACTCTTCTTTAATAAACGAGGGTTCCATAAAAATTTGGCCGACCACAAAATCGGACTAATTTATCGCGCCATCGGCCAGCGTTGATGGTCGATGCCACCTGAAATCATGAGCGATTCCGAATTTAATCCGGCCAGGGTTCACAATTGATGGGCTGACGGCACCTAGGGCAGCCAGCGTGACCCCGCCGGTTTGCGCGATCCTGCTTAGCCTATTGCCGTGTTAAATAATGGTTAGTCGCGCATGTGGCGCATAGTACGCTGCAAAGGGCATCATTCATGATACCTCTATGGCGCACTATGCGTAACATGCGTTAATAAATTGTGGACCCCACCGTGGTCGGCCAGGGGATGCTGCTCACGGTTGATGGCCCACGAGATTACGGCTAGTATCGCCTATAAAACCTGATCCTGGTCTAACCAACTTCTGATCGACCGCTCACTTTGGCCAACTTGGTTGCCTGCGTATCTTCGAGCAAGCCTGGCCTTTGCTGGCCGCGACCTCAGTCGTTGCGCCAACCGCCTGTTTTGGTTTATTAGTCATTGATAGCAGGAACCAGCCAATAGTCATCTTCTCTACCCTCGCCTGTCCAGCCGGTGATAGAATCGGTGGTCACCTGCCAGAATAGGATGTTATTCACGCAGTGCGGCCCCCCGCTGATATTCAGCCGGCCACCGGGGGAGATCCGAATGGGCTTATCTGCGTGATCTTTCACTGCCACGCCATTGCCTGCCCCAGTCCAGAGTGTGTTCGGCGCATCCTGTTGACGTGAGACAATCGCCCATGCCCCGATTTGTAAGTGTGATTGAAGGGAACACTTCCCCGACCAGGTGGGGGAAACGGTGGCTTGTGAACTACTTTTGGCAAGTTGATAGAAACCTTGAGTGAGGACGTAGGTCTTCGTTTCACTGAAGGGTTTCGCTGCGTAGGGATTAGCCGTCGTTCCATCGCCTACTAGGTGTGTGCCTTCCGTCTTGATCACCAAATCGTAGAAGGCGGCGCTTTTGCCCGGTACAAAGTTGATTTCTGATCGATTTTCATAGGGGATGAGATATGCATCCGCACTTTGTATAACCCCTGGCGCGCCAAACTGGGTTATGCCGATCGCCGTTGTGGTCAGCAGTTCCTGAAGGCCCTGACCAAGATCGCCATATAGTGTTATCCGCTGGCTGGCAAACCCCATGCCGCCGGTCTCCTGGTTGAGGAAAAACCCATACTTTGCAGGACCAATCGGCACAATGCCGGGCAAAAAGCTTTCATGCGGATCCGCATGATTGTTGCCTGTCCTGAGCACTTCAAACTGACTGCCATCAAAACTCAACAGCTGATAGACGTTTTGCATCTCTGCAACGCCGGTGAGCGCGAGCCAGATGTGTTTGGCGTCAACCTGTTCTACTTTTACATGGCTTAGAAACGCCTGGGTTTCCGGCAGATCGAAGCGCGCCAGTTCAAAATGATCCGTGAATGTATGTATCCAGAGCGCCACAAAATGGTTAGGCAACGTAGATTGCCCAGGTTGAAGTATCCCGGTAGAATAGGCAATGGCGTGATATGGCTCGTCATGGTACGTAAAGGAGACCACGTTGATGTCGAGTGTGTCCTGGCTCGCTGGCAAGAGTGGCAAGCCCCACTCCTGCCGCAGCAGGTTGCGCAAGCGTACGGCCATCGTAGTGGGCAGCGGGCGACGGGAGCCATCTTTTTCCATCTGGAATTGTGGGATAACGAGTACATCGCCTGGGGGCAGCCTATTGTTGCGCAGTTGATACAACCCTGGATTGATCTCTACTAATTCGTTACGGGTTACGTTACAGCGGCTGGCAATTGTGGCCCACGTCTCATTAACGCGAACTGTATACCGGTCTGAGCAGCTTGTTTGCTGGGCAAATGTTACTGTCGAGGTCGATAGATAACAGAAGCAAGCCGCCAAGCAGCTTACCATACTCACTAAAGCGTGACGACCAATCTGTGTGAAGCGCATAATGGATCTCCTGTTACTATGACCGGCACGGCTTCCTATCCAAATAGGGCGTGATATTGGGCTTCAATTTGTTAGAGCCAGCCAATGCCGGTCACAGTTGTAGCGCAATTGCTGCTATTTCCCGACACTCACCGGCCCATGTGTGATCAGCGTCTCTGCCGCCATGACCGCATAGGGGGTGATGGCAAAGTCGCTCAAGGCCGGATGGGTGGCCACCGCTTTGGCTAGATCGCTGTCGAGATAGGCTTGCCGCGCCTCGGCACTTTCGAACAGGTAGACCGCGCCCGCCCGCTTGGTTTCTGGATTGAGCGTCCAGATCTTCCAGATCAGGCCCGGCACGGCCGTCCACTGCTCGGCCATAGGCGAGACAGCAGCAATGTACTCATCCGCGCTGGCAAAGTTGTAGGTGAAGGCGACTTCTAGCAGTACACCCGCATTTTTGGTCGCGGCGTCAGCGGACGCAGCCAGCAATGGCGCATTCGTCACGCGTGATTCGGCACCCATGACCGTATACGGTGTAATGACGAAATCACTCAGCGCCGGATGCGTCATCACCGTTTTGGCCAGGTCGCTCTGGAGAAAGGCTTGCTGCTTGTCGGCATCATCAAAGAGCAGGATGCCACTAAACTGGCTGTTTTTCTCATCCAGCGCCCAGATCTTCCAGCGCAGGCCATCCACGGCGGCGAACTGTTGCGCTAGCGGGGAGATGGCAGCCTGGAAATCGGCGGTGCTGACTTTGTATTTGAAGTCAATCTCCAACAAAGTGCCGGTCTTGTCGTCCATGCCCACATGAATGATGTCGATCGGGGCAGCCAACGACAATGTCGTGTAGATCGGGCAGCGCTGCTTAAATTGGGCGCGCAGTTGATTGGCCTGGGCGACGCTGGGGCCGCTTAGCTTGAACTTGATGCGGAAGGCGCGGATGCGCGGATTGACTGAGCCATCCTTCATGCCCTGGGCGGCAAAATCGCCTTCAGTGACGGCCGAGATCTGCGCTAGCGGAATGTTTAGCTCCTGCGCCGCTTTTTCATAGATGAAGATGCCACAGGTGCTGAGCGCACTAAGCAACGAATCGAGCGGGTTCACCTCCTGGTTCGGGCCACCGAGCGCGGCGGGGGAATCGATCACCCAGTGGTTGCTGCGGGCGTCGACAAGCGCGCGCCCTGGCAGCATCAGGGTGCTGGTGACCACCGCGGTATTGAGCTTGGGCGGCGTTTGTTGGGCGACCGGCGCCGCTTGCACCGTCCCCCCACCCGCGCTTAATGCCAGCGCAAATGCCAACCCGAGGAACACAATCATCAACTTCCAAGAGAACTTCGTCATACAGCTGACTCCTTTTTTGGGGGAATTACGGTTGAATAACCAACGACTGCCTAGTTTGACCACTTGATTCATTTTTTCCTTGCTCCCTTTCTTGAAAAGATACGCCGATAAAATATTGAGGATCAACGGTTGCCAGCCGGGGGTGCTGACAACTGTTGATGGCAACTTAGCTTACTAAAACGCGAACTGGAGTCTGTCGATTGTCTGTCCATCTCTATCGCCTGTGGCTCGCCTTGCTTTGCGGCGGCAGATTGCTGGTCCAGATGTCGCGGTAAATTTGCCACCGGTCGTCTTCCCACTTCCAGATCGCGATATATTTGCCCACATCAAGCAGTTTGCCATCACGCCCATACAGTTTGTAAGCGCCGACCTCGTTGACTGTTTCGTTCCATTGATCGGCCTCGATGGGTTGGCGGTGCAAGGCGCGGATCCCCATGTCCATACAGCCTTGCCAGAAGGCTTGAATGGCGGCGCGACCTGCAATTGTTGCGCTATAGGCTGGCAGCAATTGCCCTGTCTCGGCGTACCGGGCTGCGATGCCCGCGGCATCGCATTGGTCAAAACTCGTCATCAATTGTTGATAGGTCTGGCTTAGGTTGATGGGTAGCGGGTTGATACTTGGCTGCACTGGCATCCTGGCTAACCTCTCGCAAATGATGACCTGGCTGATGTGCTTGCGAATATGTGGATAGCATAGCAAGTGGAGCGTTGCTTAAGCGTTGCTTGGATGGGAAAAACGTTGCGTAGAATGAGGAAAAGCGTTGCGTGCAGGTAGTAGGATCGAGGATAAAGCGTTAACGGGCTTTTTGCATGACAATTAGTACCTCGGCATGTGACGCCGCCGACCAGAACAATTGCCGCATCGCGTCATCTTCCAGGGTGGCGGCGCGGGCTTGGAGTTGTTCGTGAGCGCAATGCAACAGATCAGTGGCTCTGTTGTCTTTGGCCGCCATCAATACGCGATGGCAAGTCATATAAACATAGAGTGCTTCATCTGTGGCCTCGAGTTGACTTACGGCGAGGTGGGCCAAAATCTGTTCGACATAATGTTGCGCTTGGGGCAAGACTGCCTGCTGCAAGGCAATCTGCGCTAGACCAGCCAAGGCTTCCATGCTTCGGTTGACTTGCAGCAGGCGGTGGCGGATGGCATACACTTCTTGGTAGATGGGCGCTGCCTTTGTCAATTGGCCCAGGCCAATCCAGGCGTGCCCCAGACCGATCAATGCATTCCCAATCACGCGACTATCACCTACCATCTGCGCACTTTCCAGGGCTGTCTGGCTGAGCGCAACCGCTTGCTCATACTCACCCTGTACACGGCATAGGCAACTCAGCCCATGGATGGCCTTGCTCCGCCATTGCTCACTCTCAATTTTTTTAGCGATCGCCAGACATGCGTTGTGATGCACGCCTGCCTCTACAAAGTTGCCTTGCTGAAAGGCGCATTCCCCCATATAAGTCAATGTAGCCGCTTCGCGCATGCGATCTTTCATGGCACGAGCCAGTTGCAACGCGGTTGCCTGCCAGGTTGCGGCCTGTGTGTAATTGCCAGCAAACACATGCAGATAGCCAAAATTGCTCGTTAACATCGCTTCCAGTCCCTGCGCGCCGATCTGACCGCTTAACGCCATGCCGCGCTCAAAAGCCTGAATCGCCTCTGCATGATTGCTGTCGCCCTGTGCAAGGGGCAGAAAGATGAGCTTGTTGCAAATGCTGGCTTGCCCGTACAAATCTCCCTGGCGGTGATAGATCGCCAAACAGCGCTGGAGATAATCCTGGATGATGGCCGCATCACCGCCAGAAAACATTTCCGTGGCGGCCAACTGCTCCATCGCCCTTGCTTCGAGCGCGTCTAAACCAAGCGCATGCGCACTTTGCACCGACTGTTCTAGCGGTGTACGGGCGAGTGCCATTTTGCCTTGTCCCCAGTAGGTGAAACCAAGCACATAATAGCCTTTTGCTGCAATCGCTTGGGTCTCGCTGGCTTGTGCCTGGGCGATTGCTGTTTGCGCCATGTGGATCGCCGCTGCATAATTGCCTGTTTGCCGATAATATTGGGCTAACGCGGCCGCGACTTCAGCTTCACGCGCCTGCGTTTGTACTGAGAGCCCAAGGTCAGTCATCACCAGCTTTTGTAGGTCTAGCAAATTTTGATATCGCTGATCCGATTGTCCCTGAATTTCATGGACTTTTTCGCACAGCAGTAAGAGTTGATAACGTTCCTCGCTGTTAGCGTCCGGTGTGAGGGTGAGGGCATGTTGAAAATAGCGCAGCGCTTCCTGGCTGGCAAACTGGCGGGCAGCACGTTCACCGGCGCGCCGGAAATAAGCGCTGGCCTGATCAAGTGCGCCGCCTTGTTCGTAATGCGTCGCTAGCTGCCCGCTGATCTCATCCAACGTCGAGTGGTAGACGCTTTCCAGTGCCTCGGCCACGCGCCGGTGCAAGAGCCGGCGGCGTACGTTGCTCAATGCTTGATAGGCCACCTCGCGAATTTTGTCGTGGGCGAAATCATAGGCATCTGCGCCCTGCTCA
>JBBQBY010000178.1:0-12550 GCA_038318235.1 Caldilineales bacterium | reverse complement strand
TCGGCGTTGTACTTCGCGCGTAAATCCTCGCGATAGAGTGCGCCGCCCGTGCCACCATAGTAGAAGGCGGTCGGGATGCCATAGAGGTGGCCTTTGGTGAAGTTGACATTGTAAATCTTCTCGGTGATCTCTTCTTTCAGCTTGGGGCCTTTGGAATCGATCAGCCCTTCAATCGTTGCCAGCGCACCCTGATCGCGCAACGAGTTCATCTTGTTCCACGGTGCATCAAAGGCCATCGTAAAGTCGGAGCCCGAAGCATAGAGGGCTGGGTACTTGGTATCATGGTCGGCTAGGATCAGGGATTTGAGCTCGATATCGAGTCCTTCGTCCTTCATTTTTTTGCTGATGGCTGTGGTGACAGGGTCGATGCTTTCCGGATATTGGGGGACGCCAAACCAGCTTTCGATCATGGTAATGGTGACGGGCGCCTTTGTGGCGGAGGCTGCCCCACTACCACCAGCGGCGGGTGCTGAACCGGCTGGGGCGCAGGCGGCCAATGCAAGACCGACGGAACTGACGCCCATCAGTTTTAACATTTCACGACGTGATACTTTGTTCATATTTCCCTTTCCTTACATAGTGACGAAATTGGGTAGATAGTTGTGGGTTGAAACTGCAAATCACGGCAGCATAGGTTTAGATAACTTGCATCTTCTAACGGACAACTTGGTTCTAGATGGCAAAAATTAAAAATGAATGGCACATTTGACCCTCATCCCTGGCAGAGGAAGGAGGACAAGCAAGAGTTATCCTTTAATCGCGCCCATCGTTAGCCCTTTGACAAAATAACGTTGGACGAATGGATAGGCCAAGATGATCGGGCCAATCGTGATGCAGGCTGTCGCCATGCGCACGCCTAGCGTGGGGATCTGGCCCAAGTTGATGTTGACGCCCGGATACTTCATGGCATCTTGGATCGATTGTAAATTGTTGACCATCTTCAAGACGATCAGCGACAGTGGACTAAAGTTGGCGAAGTCGAGCAACATGAGCCCGAGGAACCATTCGTTCCAATAGGCCACGGCCATAAACAGGCCAACGGTCGCCAGCGCCGGTTTAGACAATGGCAGCACAATCTTAAACAGAATCGTAGCGTCGGAAGCGCCGTCCATATAGGCGGATTCTAGAATTTCGGAAGGCAGCGCCGCAAAGAAATTGCGCAGCACAAAGACCCAGAACGGCTGCACCATCATCGGGAAGACCAGCGCCCAAATGTTATCATGCAATTGGAGCAGATTGCGCACCGTGATGAACCAGGGAATCAAACCGGGCGTGAAGATCATCGTGAAGAAGATGTAGAAGGCGACCTTATTGCGGCCCTTGAAGCGCTTCACCGCCATCAAATAGGCTAATCCCGACATGACAAAGAGTGAACACAACGTGCCCACGACCGTGACAAAGATCGTGACCATGTAGCCAGTCTGAATTTCGCTGCCTTTAAAGACCCAATTGTAGGCTTCAATTGACCAGACCCGCGCCCAAGGCAGATAGCCATCTTCACGCAGCACGATATCCTTCGTGAAGGAGGCAACGATCATGATCCAAAAGGGAAACAGACAGAAAATCATAAAAATCGACAAATAGACATAGCTGCCCAGGCTAAACAAGCGGTCGCCCAGGCTTTTACTTTCGCGCATAATTACATCCTTACTTGTTATCACTGGCAAACCGATTAGGGTGCCAGTTCGAAATGTTCACAATGTGTCCACCCGCTCTGGGATTTGATCTCACGTAGCAAAATTTCTTTGGCGCTTCCAGCTAAGTCTGTAGGGCCATAGAGTAGACCAATCGCTGGATCCGATGCTTCATCATATGCCACGCGATTTAAGTAATCTTCGACAATTTGCTCAATCAACTCTAGCAGGGTCGCCCCTTGTTCTTCGGCAAGCTCTTGTAGCTTTTCGGCAATGTGATTGGGCAATTGAACTTGTGTCATGGTTGTTTCGCTTAGGCAGAACGTATAGATGGTCTACGATTAAAACTAAAACTGCGGTTAAAACAACGTATAATCCTCGCCCCGGCTCTGCGAATATCTTTTCACGATCATGTTAGAGCCGTAGATACAGATAAAACCGAGCACGGATTGTAACAGACCGACGGCGGCGCTAAAGCCATAGTTAGAATTGTTGCGCAGCGCGCGGAGCAGATAGGTGTCGATTACATCCGTGGTGGCGTACAGATTGGCTTTGTCACCAACCACCGCATAGATCATGCCGAAATCGCCAAAGAAGATGCGTCCGATATCGAGCAACACGAGCAGGATGATCACTGGCGTGAGGTTTGGCAGGCTGATAAAACGCATGCGCTGCCAGCGACTGGCACCGTCAATCGCGGCCGCTTCATAGAGTTGCGGATCAATTGAAACCAGCGCCGCCAGATAGATAATACAGCCTGCGCCCGTGCCTTTCCAAACCCGAATCGTGGTCAGAATCCAGGGCCAGAGTTCTGGTTTGTCGGTCACGATCACGCGTTCCAGGCCAAACTTGGTGATGATGGCATTAATGGTGCCCACTTGATAGTCGATCAAGCCAAAAAGCACCATCGCCACAATCGTCCAACCCATGAAGAAAGGTAGGAACATGATCGACTGGGCGATGCGTTTAAAACCGATGGCCCGCACTTCGTTCAAGAGCAGCGCGCTGAGCACCGAGAAAAAGGTTGTGGCGGCAATAAACATCGCGTTGAGTGAAAGCGTGTTGACGATCAGGCGCACGACAATTGGGGATTCTACCAACAGACGGAAGTTACGAAAGCCAACCCAGGGGCTTAGGAACATTGTCCGTGGGCTATAATCCTGAAAGGCGATGACGGTACCCATCATCGGGATATAACTGAACAAGAAGATCAAGAGTAACGCCGGTGCACCCAGCAGGAAGAGGATCGCATTCTCTTGGACATAGCGTAGGGATTTTTGCAACCCGCTCGCTTTAGGGGGGCCGAGTTTATTCTGCGTATCGGTCGTTTTGCGACCGAGGTCTTTGGTAAGCGAAGTCATATTTAATTTCTTCTCTAAAAACTAGGATCGGGAAGCGCGACTAAACTGGTGTAAGTATAACATACAAGCTGCCTAGGTCAAGACAATTTCAGGGAAAGCTGAAGGCCAATTCAACCTATGCTACTCTGCTTCGTACAGATATAACAAGGTCGGACGTGTCACGTCCGGCCTTGTTATATCTCTTATCAAATTCTTATCTTGACCCAGTAGCCGCACAGGCTAGTTAGGATTTATTTGGTTTAGGCGTAAAACCAGAAGACTAGACCAATCACAATCGCGATAATGCCACAAATGGTTGACCAAAGTCCCGCTGTTTCACTCGGATTCGCTGGCAATCCATCTAGTGGGGCGCCGGTGGAGGTGAGGTTCCACATGAGGTCTTTGGCAAAGATATTAAACAGTCCAACGACGAAAAATAGGACGGCTAAGAAGGTAAACATATGGGTAATTCCTCTGTTATAGGATGGCTAGAGAAAAAATATGGATCGGTAAACAGGTAAGGCTCCATCATTTACCGATGCTTATATCACCTTAATCGGCTAAGCCCAAATCATCCCCGGCGCCGCGTGAGCTTTGCGGCATGGGTTTATGGACTTCGACAGGCTTGACGATCTCGTCGATCAGGCTGCGCGTGTTGACCACATTCAGCTTTTCGAAAAAAAACTTGAACTGATCTTCCATTGCTTGATAGAGCACGGTCCTGGCTTCTTCTGGCAGCCCCCACAACTCGGGTTTGTACGCGCCCATCGCCTTCTTGCGTGCTTTATAATAGAACTGGGCATCAGTTTCGCCGGCTTTGCGCTCATCGGCGGCATTCACATTCAGCCAGCGATAAATCTGTTCTTTCAGCGGGGCTGGGAAGCCAGCGTTATCCATAAAAATGTTTTGGAAACCAGTGGCCAGGTGAATTTCTAACGTCTGCATTTCGGGAAACTTGTTGAACATCTCATCGGGCAAGGTGCTAGCGCCGTGTTGCACCGCACCACCCGCGCCATAATGCCGGGCGCGATCACCCAAAACCTTGAGTGTTTCAAAATCGACAGCCACTTTGGCAATCGAACCATCGGCCAATACAACGCCACCATGACTGGTGCCGGTCTGCACGCTGATCTTGCTCAGTCCCACATAATCGCCCATTTTGGCCAGCTCTTTGTTGTAATTGCCCACGTAGGCATCCAACTCTTCTGGTGTGGAATTCTTGTGACCGACTTCCCCAATCTCGCCGCCTAGGCTGACGGTGACGCCTTCTGGCTCTAAATCGCGTACGAATTTGGTGATTTCGGCCGAGCGCATGAAGTTGTGAACTTGCTGCTCGTCCAAGGTGGGCGGGTCCAGCGTGACCAGCGTGCTGGTGTCGATATCGATGTTCCAGAAGCCGGCCGGAATCGCTTCGGCGATCAGATCTTTCACTTCTTTGATCGCGCCTTCGGGATCGGTCTTATACTTGGAGGCTTTGACCTGGAAGTGATCGCCTTGGATGAAGATGGGATGGAAGTAACCCTCTTTGATCGCGGCGGCGATGGCGTTTGTCGTATATTCCGCAGGTGTTTGCTCGGTGTAACTCATCTCGCTGCGCGCAATCTCGAAAAGGAAGGCTCCGGCATTGGCCTTGATCGCGGCGCGCAAGGCGGCCCGCATCACTTCATAGGAGGCAAAGCGAATGTTCATGGCCGGCACGGTGCGATCTTGCCACTGCGCCTGACCGCGCGCCATGTAAAAGTCATGGATGCTGGCGGGGCGCGCGCCCAAGGTCTGGCCCAATTCCCAGATCAACCAGCGGCTAAATTGCTTGACCGGCTCCGGGCCAAAGACCGCGTCACGCACCAGGGTGTCAATCGCCGAAGCGCGCAATTGGTCGAGATTTTGCACCTCAACTTTGCCATCAGCGATCTTAATAATATTTTTTAACTGCGTCCGTAACTCATAAACGGATTCATGGATCATGATAATTCCTTTTCAAAAATCGTTCGCGCAGAATAAGTTTGCTATGGATCAGATGTGATCAGTGATGAGTGAAGGTTGACCAAGTACTCTGGCCTATCTCACTCATCACTGATCACGCCTCATTGATCAATACAAGAACATCGGCTTGCCGAGCACGTGCCGCACCTTGGGGCGATACTCTTTTACGTCATAGAGTTCGTCGACATCGACGCGCTTGACACCGGTGCCGACGATGCTCATTGGGACATGCGTATAGGCGCCGTCGCGCAAGGCCACCATGCGGCCGCGCGTGCCGCTGATGATCAAGTCCATGGCCAGATTCGCATAATTCACAGCCACCATCCGGTCTAGCGCATCGGGTGCACCCGAACGCATCAGATAGGAGACCTGCTGATAGATGATGCCTTCGCCGGTTAACTTGCTCAACACATCACCGGTCTGCTGACCAATGCCGCCAAGTTTTTTGTGGCCATAAGCATCGGCTTCGCCATATTCAATGATGTCGCTGCCGATCATTTGGGCGCCTTCGCTAATTGTCACCATGGCATAGTTGCTGGGATTGGCGCGCTTGTCGACCATGACCAGTTCGGCCAGGTGTTTCACATCAAAAGGCACTTCTGAAATGATTGCCCGATCAACACCGGCCAAATAAGCCGTGATCAAACTGGTTTCGCCACTATTGCGGCCAAACAATTCAACGATGGCGATTCGTTCGTGCGAGCCAGTGCTGGTGCGCAATTGATGAATGAATTCAACGCTGCGCGTCACCGCCGTACTGAAACCGATACAATAATCAGTGCCATACACGTCGTTGTCCATCGTCTTGGGAATCGCAACGACCGGGAAATTTTCCTGGTGTAGGCGTTGCCCATAACTGAGCGTGTCATCACCGCCAATTGGAATGAGCACATTGATGCCCAATCGTTCCAGATTTTTTAGCACATGGGGTGTAAAATCGTGGGTTTTGGCCGCTTTGTCGGCATCGGATAGGCTACCTTGCAAGAAATCCGGCGCATCTTTGGGTTTTACTTTGCCAGGATTTGTGCGACTGGTGTGCAGAAAGGTGCCACCGGTACGGTCAATCTTACGGACAACCTGCTTATCCAGGGGAATAATAGTTTTTTCTAGGCTCGTCGGATCGTCCAGATTTAATTCGAGCAAGCCGCCCCAGCCGCGCCGGATACCGACAATCTCATGGCCTTCATCGACCGCCCGAAAGACCGCGGTTTTGATGGCAACGTTGAGGCCAGGCACGTCGCCGCCACCGGTTAGAATACCAATTTTCATTTTTGTTCTCCTTGATTAACTATATTTTGCGAATCGCCCGTTTGCCTATTATAGGCATTCAGGCTGCTAAACGAGCATAGTTGCCCCTCCGACTTCATAAAGAAACCAGATTTGTCTGTGCGTCGTTGCAGTTTCGTCATCGATGACTTTGTGTTGGTGAGTGGACAGCGCAGCTTGGGCGCGTGATGAACTTACCAAAACAGATATTATATCACTAGTTCTGCTTGTGCCAATAAAATGTAGCCCGTATCTGGGGTTCTCAGAAATAGAAGCGCGGATGGGCAGGATCGCGTAGATTGATATCCACTCCGTTAAATTTTGTATAAACAACAAGGATTTTTACCGCAAAGGTCGCAAAGAGCGCAAAGAAAAACGAGGAGAACAAGAAAAACTTCGCGACCTTTGCGGTAAAAATCCTTTCGGTTCTGGTTTATGCAGATTAGGGCAAAGGCGGACCAAGCATCCACTGTAACGCTCGGCGTGATCCTGCCCATTCGCGGTTCTAATCTATCCCTGGCCGATCTTACAATGTCAACTCAATACAGTTGACATAATATTTTACGCTTGACAACCGATCAATTTTGTCTATACTTTTGCCAGAACACAAATTTTATGTGATTATATTTCGACCGCTGGAGGAATGATGGCAAGACGACGAAGTGCAGTGCGCATTGGCATGACGGGCCTGGGTGAACGCGAAGAATTGGCGCCGGGCGTCTTTATTAATACCAACTATCGCGGGTGTACACCGGGTTTTATGTATACTGAAGAGGGTATTATTTTGATCGATTCGCCGCTGATCCCCAAGCAAGCGATTGATTGGCGGCAGCAGATTGAAGATGAATATCCAGACCAGCCCTTCCTCTATATGATCAACACCGATCATCACCGGGGTCATGCGCTGGGCAATCAATATTTTATGCCGGTGAAAGTGATCGCCCATGAACGGGCTCACAAAGAAATGTCCGGTTATACTGAGAACTTCAAAGAACGGGTACGCAACAGTTTTAAGCGTGAGCCAGAAATTCAGGCGCAACTCAACAATATTATCATTATTCCGCCGCATATTACCTTTACACAACGCTCGACCCTCTTGTATGGCAGCCGGCGCGTGGAACTGATTTATGTCGGTGGGCATACGCCCGCCACGAGCATTGTCTGGCTGCCCGAAGAGAAGATCTGTTTTGTTGGGGATATTCTCTGGGTTGACCAGCATCCGTATATGGCGCAAGGCAATACGCTGGAGTGGCTGCGCGCGCTGGAGACGATTCGCAAACTTGGCGCAGAATATCTGATTCCAGGCCATGGTCCGGTTTGTGGTCCGGACGCCACTTATCGAGTGGCCGAATATATTGAATTTATGCGCAAGCGCGTGCGTGAATATTATCTGGACGGCAAAAATAAGAATGAGACCAAAAGTGGTTTGGTCAGTGAAATGTTGGAATGGTTCCCCGTGCCACCGGAGCGCAAGGCGAAGATCGAGAGTCAGATCAAGTCTGGCCTAAATCGCGTCTTCCGCGAGATTCAGCGCGAGCAAGACGCCGCGGCTGGCATTATGAGCCCTGATGAGGAAGAGGAAGATGACGATTAAGCAGATCAGTAAAGCAATCGGGCAAGCCGACCGCGCCTTGGCCTACAAAACCGAAAAACGGTCGCATAGTCCCGTCGATGTGCTGCGCGACGCGCTCGACAAAGCTGAGCGCCAGGTTGTCAGCCCCGATGCCAACAATATCGAAGAATTTCTGACCGCCCTCGATTCGATTGAGGAGCAGATGACCGCGTTGACGGCGACTCAAGCTGATGTGCGGCCAGAGCAAGGGCGTTGGGACAGTTTAGTGGCCCGGATCGCTACCCAACCAGGATCGATTGCAGCGGCAGCGGCGAAGGCTGGTGGCCTGGCCAAACTGCGCGCCCAACATCCGCCAGCCGAGAGTTTCTGGTGGCATGTCGATGCCGAGGTCACGCGCCGCCGGGTGCGGGCGGTGCGGCGCTTTATTATCAACACGGTGGCGATTATTGCCAGCGTGGCCTTTTTGCTCTGGGGCGTAGATTATCTCTTTCCACCCAATCCCAACACCATCTTGCTGGTCAATGCCACCTCGGATGTGGAGCAATTGGTGGCTGAGCAAAAGTGGGCGGAGGCCCTGAAACGGATCCAAACGGCGCGCACCGCATTGCCGAATGAACCAGAATTACTCGTCTGGGAAGGCGTCTTGTACGAACAGCTTAAAGATGCTAGCCACGCCAAAGCCAGCCTGGAGCAGGCGCAGGCTTTGGTCAAAGATCAACCGGCGGGTTTCTGGCTGCTGGTTGGCAATAAGCGCTTCCAGGTTGGCAATTTAACCGGCGCCGAGGAGGCCGCCAATCAAGCCTTGAAAATCTCGCCCGAAGAACCGCAAGGAACGCTCTTATTGGCCGGTGTGGCCGAAGCGCGTGGTGATAACCCAAAAGCGATTGCCTTATTTAGTCAAACCGCCGACATGGCCCGCAAGGTCAACAATCCACAATTAGAAGTGATCGCCAAGATGCGTATGGGCACCTTAATGCAACAAGTTAACCCGTTCGATTCGGGTGCAGCCACGCCGACGAACACCCTGTCTGCACCGACAACGCCTGCCACGAAATGAACAGCGCGTCGTTGATTGGGTGGAGTCGCAAACGTTGGCATGTGGTTGTGCTCTTCGTCTACACTGCGTTGGCTCTGCTTTTAACCTGGCCACTGGCGCGGGACTTCACCACGCATGTCCCCGGTGACGGGATCGACGATCCATCGTTGGCCTGGAATCTCTGGTGGATCAAGGCGCGCCTGATCGAGCAGCTCAATTTTGATATTTTTCATGTCGATTGGATGTTTCATCCAATCGACATCAATTTGGGCTTTTACACCCTCACGCCGCTCAACGGTCTCCTCAGTACGCCTTTACAACTCGCGTCGAGCCTGATCGTCGCCAACAATCTGATGCTATTGTCAGCGTTTGTCCTGGGTGGCTACGGCACATTTTTGCTGGTCCGTGATTTGTTTCAGGAACAGACGAGATTGGCGAGTGGCGATTGGAGAGGAGAGAGTACGACTGATGATCCACTCTCTACCTATCTCCCCGCCATCTTCGCCGGCCTGGTCTATGCCTTCGCCTCCTCCAAGCTCTTCTATGTCAGTCTTGGCCAGTTTAATATTGCCAGCAGCCAGTGGATCCCCTTTTGTGTGCTCTATCTCCTGCGCATGGGCCGTAGCCCTACCCTGCGCGCTGGTTTGCGCAACGCCCTACTGGCTGGCCTCTTTCTCACCTTCCAAGCCTGGGCCGAACTAACCTATGCTTCCTTTCTTTTAATTTTTATCGGGTTATATTTTCTTTGGTTACTCTTCGTTCCCAATCGTCGTATAAGAACCCATTTCGCATTGCGCATTCCGTACTTTGCACTTCTTTCAAGTTTTGTCCTCCTCGCCCTCACCTTCCTGATCGGCATTGCGCCTTTCCTTTGGGCCATGATCCCTGACTTACGCCGCGAGGGTAACTTTTTTGCCAGCGGTGGCGGTTTTGCCGATATTTTCAGCGCTGACTTGTTGGGCTATCTGCTGCCAACTCGATTGCATCCGCTCTTTGGGCAATGGGCAGCGGCTTTGCCTTTTCCAAATGACAAGGGCCAGCAAATTTATATTGGTTATCTGGCGCTGGTGCTGGCAATTGTCGGCGCAGTGACCCTGTTGCGCCAACCGCGCACACGCCAACAGGGTTGGTTTTGGCTGCTGATAACATTGTTCTTTTGGCTGCTCACGCTGGGGCCACACGTCCGCTGGGCGGGGCACGATCTGCCGATCCCTGGTCCATTTGCGTTGATCAGTAAATTGCCCTTCTTCAGCGGCAACCGCTATCCCAGCCGTTACAGTGTGATGTTGATGTTAGGCGTGGCCGTGTTGGCGGGGGTGGGGGTGCGGAGCGTAGTGTCCAGAGAGCGCCCCAGAATACGGAATGCGAAATTTCGATCTGCGCTCCAGCCATTGCTCATGGTTAGCTTAGCCGTGATCTTTCTATTTGAGCATGCTTCTTTTCCGCTGCCACTGAATGATTCTCGGGTGCCGTCGATCTATCAGACGTTGGCCGCGCAAAAGGGTGATTTCACCGTGCTCGAATTGCCCACCGGTTGGCGTAACGGCGCGCGTGTGCTGGGCAAATCCGACAAGTTGATCATGATGCAGCAGTGGTATCAGACTGTCTATAATAAACGGCGGCTCGGTGGCAATACCAGCCGCAACCCTGCCTATAAATTTCAATATTTCACCGAAGCGCCGTTGATTGGTGATTTGATCGCCCTGATGAATGCCGATAGCGACCACAATTACCTGACGCCGGTGGTGGATGCCCAACTCGAGCCGATGATCGCGCATGATCGCCCCCTGGCCGCGCAGGTGCTAGATTTTTTGGCTGTTCGTTATGTCACGCTCGATCTACAACGGTCGTCGCCGGCGCTGATCCGTTTTGTTGAGCAAGCGTTGCCACTGACCCAAGTGGATCAATGGCAGGGGCTTGACTGGACAGGGCAACCCAACACGATTCGGCTTTATCAGATACAACCGCCGCCGCAAAAAGCAACTTGGGAGATTAATTTGGCGGAACCCTTTGGCAAGCTTTATATGGCCGAGGGTTGGTCGGCATTGGCCACCGAACAGGTCCGTTATGCCATCCGGCCGCACGCCACGTTGATGCTCAACATACCAGAAACAGGTGGAACCTTGTCCGCAGAATTATTTTCACCAGCTACCGGCGCGCGCGTGACCGTGAATGGCACGTCCCTTGGTAATTTGGCGCTGCCCGATCAAACTGGCTGGCTAACACTCAGAATTCCGCCAGGTTTGGCGAATGCACCAGTTGATCGCGTTGAATTTGATTTTACCGGAGCACCAACCCCGGTCACCGCGCTACGCCAACCACCAGATGCGCGCGGTTGGCCGATTGGCAAGACGGGCGCCTTTTTACCGGCAACCGCCACACTGGTGGCGCGCAGTGCGGGCAATGATGTGGGCGATTTTGCCCAGATTTTTGTCAATGGCCAGGATGTGGCCCTGTCTGGCGGCGAACCGGCCTATAACTTGGTGGCGCTTGATCCGCAGGGTAAAACAAGCGAAAGCGTGATGTTCGATACGCATGCAACTGATCAGGCGTCGGCTGACATGGTGCAATGGCTGACCCGCTGGCCGACAGGCACCGTGATCGTTGGCGCTGTGGCCGATGAAGCTAGTGAGAAACTCGGGGCAGCGGCTGTGCAAGCCCTCGCCCACCTGGGTGTAAGTGGTGATTTGCGCGGTAAACAGCGGTGGAGTCATGCCTTTATTGGCGTCGTCGGTGCGCCACCAGGTTCGGCCGTTGAACAAATTAGTTTGCTGCAACCCGCCACCGTTTTCGTAGGCGCGCCGGTAGATGCAGCCGAGGTCAGCGGCGGTGTAGGGCGAGTGCGGTTTACGGCGACCCCTCCCGCGCCCTAAGGGCTCCCGCTCCCCTGCAGGGAGGGGACTGATGAGGGACAGCGCCGAGACGTGTTCTGTCCCGTGACAGGCTCCCTCTCAGCAGGAGAGGGCGGGGGGAGAGGTCTGTGGGTCCATTTATCAGGAGCATCTCAATGAACAACGAGTCAAAACCGATCCGCATCGCCCAAATTGGCTACGGCTATTGGGGCCCAAATCTGGCGCGTAATTTTTACCAATTACCCGGGGCAGAACTGGCTTACCTGGTTGATGCCAATCCCGAGGCATTGGCCAAGGCACAGCGCCTTTATAATTGTCAGACGACAACGGTTTTGACCGATGTGCTTACTGATCCTACAATTGATGCGGTCGCGATTGCCACCCCTGCGCGTAGTCATTACAGTTTAGCAAAAACCGCGTTGTTGGCTGGCAAACATGTGTTTGTCGAAAAACCGTTGGCCATGAGTATTGCCGAGGGCCGTGAATTGGTAAGCCTAGCGGCGACCCAAGAACTTACCCTGATGGTGGGCCATGTTTTTGAATACAACCCAGCGGTGCGCTATATCAAAACCGCTATCGGCGCGGGTGAACTGGGCGATCTCTATTATCTGTACAGTCGGCGCGTGAATTTGGGCCGAGTGCAAAGTGACGTCAACGCGCTGTGGAGCATTGCGCCGCATGATATTTCGATAGCACTTTATCTGCTCGACCAACTGCCCGAAGCCGTCAGTTGTCACGGCGCGGCCTGTTTGCATGGGCAGGTTGAGGATGTAATTTTTCTAACGCTACATTTTCCTGGCAACGTGCTTTGTCATATCCATGTCAGTTGGCTTGATCCGAGCAAGACGCGTGAAATGACCGTCGTC
>JBBQBY010000177.1:0-12600 GCA_038318235.1 Caldilineales bacterium | reverse complement strand
AAACCCCAAACGTCCCGCCATCGCTGAAAAAATCGCCGCCATCCCATCGCGGCCCAAAGGCGTAATTGGGTCAAGCATGCCCTGGATCGCGCCGAACGAGATAAAAACATCCAACGGCTCAGCGGCCACGCCAACGGGCACGGGAAAGAGCGAAGTAATCGGGCGCGCCTGCAACAAAAAAAGCTGTTGATTGGCCCAGGCCCATTCTATATCTTGCGGCGCATGATAGAAATCGGCCACGCGGCGACCCAATGCCGCTAATTGCGCAATCTCGGTGTCTGACAATGCTTGCTGTTGAGCGCGATCCTGGTACACGGTAACAGTGCCGCCGCCCGTTTCACTCTGAATCACCAACGCTTTTGCGCCTAAGGTTTTGCTAATTAAGCGCCCGCTCGCCGTGTCCACCACATAATGATCCGGCTCAACCTGCCCAGAGACCAAGGCTTCGCCCAGACCCAACGTGGCGTCAATCGTCGTTTCGCTGCGTTTACCGGTTAACGGATTGGCGGTAAAGAGCACCCCAGAGGCTTCGCTCTGCACCATTTCCTGCACAACCACCGCCAGGGCGACATCCTGTTGGGCGATCCCGTTGCGCGCGCGATAGCCAATCGCCCGTGCCGTCCACAAACTGCCCCAACAATTGACCACGGCCTTTAACAGTTCAGCTTCGCCCAGGATGTTCAGATAGGTGTCTTGTTGGCCGGCAAAGGACATTTCGGGCAGATCTTCGGCGGTGGCGGACGAACGCACGGCTACGGGCGGCTGGCCCAATTTTTGATAGGCCACACGCAAATCGTCGGCCAGAGATGGCGGTATGCTGCCCGCGACAAAACGCGCGCGAATTTCGGCTGATGCCGCTTCGAGCGCCGCCGGATCAGTTGGGTTCGCCTGCGCCACAACGGTCTGAATCCAGGCATCCAACCGATTAGTCGTCACAAACTCAGCATACGCTTGGGTCGTGACGAGAAAGCCACCAGGCACGGGAAATTTGTTATGTGCGAGCTTCGCCAGATTCGCACCCTTGCCGCCCACCAAGGCCAACGTAGCCGCTGGTGAGTCCAGCTCTAATAATGCCTTGGCCGGCATAAGCTTGACTTCTCCCATTGTTGTCACTCCTTTCCAGACTGATCTGGTAATAAAAGACCATGCATGAGCACTTCGACAAAATCATCAATCTTGCCCATCGGCTGCGGCGGCATGGGCAGTTGGGCCAACAAGGTTTCTGTTATAAAGAAACCGATCAGCGTACTCAGAAAAATCCGCATCACAACCAGTGGGGGTAAGGGGCGCAAGCGATGGTCCAGCGCCAACAAACGCTGTCCAAACAAACCAACCCGTGGCAAGAGTGCCTCAAATAATTCGGGTAGATGCACGCCCTTACATTCGACCAATTCAATAAAGAAAAGATTGAGCAAAACGGGCCGGGCCTTGATCGCCGCCGAAAAACGCTGGGCGACATCCTGCAACAACGCTTCAAAAGAAGCCCCCTGTGCATCGGCCAATTCTGGGGCGATTACATTGAGCGGATGGTATTGCAAGATCACGGCTTTTAGGATCTCTTCTTTACTGGCAAAATGGTTGTAGATGCCGCCCACGGCCAGATTGGCGACCTCGGCAATCTGGCGCATCGACGTGCCGTGATAGCCATTGGCGGCAAATTGTTGTAAGGCCGCTTCGAGTAATAGTTCGCGGGTCTGTTGCCCTTTACTACTTTTTTGTTCCATAATCTTTCATTTACACAATAAAAACGAACGTTCATTCATATTTAACCATATGTTAATATAACATACGGTTGGAGCGCTGTCAATCCCCTAGGTGCGGAATCAAGCAATAAAAGAATCGGACGCGGATCAACGCCGATGCACGCGAATTTTCTAATCTTCCTGGAAGCGGTCACTAGTAGCCTCATTAACCCTAGACGGCCTGACCGCTTCCAGGAAGATGGCGGCCTTGAACACCGGTTTTTATGTTGATTTGAGGATAGCTGAGCAGAATCGCTTATGACATCTTAAAGTTTAACCCGCGTCCAAATTACAAATTACGACACTGGATGCTGCAAGATTTCAAAAATCGTGTACCATTCAGCACAGATGGCAGTGCAGTGTAGAGCACGCTTCCACAAAATTACTTCCCAAAAGGAGACGTCCATGATTCTGCTCACCGGCGCCAGTGGCAAGACCGGCCAAGCGATTATCCAGGCCTTGGCCGACCAGGGCGCATTCGTGCGTGGCCTCGTACGGCAGGCCGTCCAAACCGAACGGTTACGCGAAATCGGCGCACAGGAAATCATCATTGGCAACCTGCGCGATCCGGCAGATCTGCACCGGGCCTGTGTTGGTGCCGATGTGATCTATCATATCTGCCCCAACATGCAGCCAGACGAAATGACGATTGCACAAAATGTGATCCAGGCGGCGCAGGCCAACGGGGTCAGGCGTGTTGTCTATCACTCGGTGCTGCATCCGCAAACCGAAGCGATGCCCCATCATTGGCAAAAGTTGCGCGTCGAGGAATTGCTCTTCAAAGCTGGGTTAGATTTTACGATCCTCCAACCGGCGGCGTATATGCAAAATGTACTGGCCAATTGGCCAACGATCACAGAACAAGGCATTTATCGTGTGCCCTACGCCCTGACAACGCGCCTAGGCATGGTCGATTTGCAGGATGTAGCCGAGGTGGCCGCCAAAGTCTTAACCGAACCAGGCCACAGTGGTGCGATCTATGAGCTAGCCGGTGCGGAAGTGCTCAGCCAATCGGATGTGGCCGCCATCCTAACCGAATGCTTGGGGCGCGCCGTCCACGCCGAGACCATCGCGCCAACGGTTTGGGCCCAGGGCGCACAGCAGACGGGGCTAGGCGAATATCAGGTAACAACGCTGCTCAAGATGTTTGATTATTATGAACGTTATGGTTTTTGGGGCAATCCACGGGTATTGATGGGGCTGTTGGGGCGCACGCCGACTACATTTGCGGAGTTCATCCAGCATACGCGACAACCAGCGCTATCGACGTAACAGGCGTGGGTTAATAAACGTGTAAGAGTTTTGCGGCAGAAAACATGATAGACTGACCTCCAAGCACACGTTATCGTTAATTCAACCAAGGAGGTTTATGCAACACTTTCGATCAACCCTATTGACCGTACTATTTACGCTCACGCTTGTAGCCGCAGGCTGCACAGCGCCTTCCGATCTGCCCATGCCAACGAATCTACAAGCGCCAAGCGCGCCGCAGGCGGTTCTGCCCAAAACGCAGTTAATCGTTGAAAAACAGCCAAGCGCCGCACGGATCATCATCACACCGACCCGCGAGAGTGCAGTCACCACAGCCCTAACGCCGGAACAGGCCACTTTGCTGGCCAGCTTGCCCAGCAAAGGCCCGGCGCCAGAATTAAACAATAAAGTTTGGTTAAATTCCGAGCCGCTCAAATTAGCCGATCTGCGCGGTAAGGTGGTGATGGTTGAATTTTGGACCTTTGCCTGTATCAATTGCCAGCACGTAACCCCCTCGTTAAAGGCGTTATATACCAAATATGCCGACAAAGGGCTGGTCATTATCGGCGTCCATAGCCCTGAATTTGGTTATGAAAAAGAGCTAAAAAATGTCCAGGCTGCGATCAGTGAAGTTGGCATCGAATATCCTGTGGCGATTGACAACAATTATGCCACCTGGAACGCCTATAATAATCACTACTGGCCAGCGCGTTATCTGATCGATAAAGCGGGCAACATTCGCCTCCTCCAGATTGGGGAAGGCGGCTATGCCAAAACCGAAGCCACGGTGCAAGCATTGCTAGCAGAGCAAAAGCCATCCTGAAGCCTGCCACGAAACGCATAAACATAACAAAAAAGCGCCGGTCACCGATGACTGGCGCTTTTTTGTTGGCTGGCAAGCGAAAATGTCAGCCAAGGCGTCAGCTGTAAGACAGGTAAAGCGTGGACCCTCTGTTATAATGAATTTGTCATCGGCAAGCGGAAAAAGATTCCACTAGATAGAGCCCACAAAAGGTATCACTATGAGTGCAACGCTACTCGAAGGTGTAGCCGTATTGGTCGTGATTGGCGTGGCCTGGCAAATTGGTGTGCGACTTGCCCCAGATATCCTGGGCCTGATCCAACGCGCGATTGCTCAATTAAATAGCAATTATCCTAGTTCAAGTGCAAAGCAAGATCCAAAACCAAATCTGACGATTGATTCGTCAACGAAAAAGGAAGAATTTTATGACACAGAGGACCATCAACCCGATTAGCCGCACTACGCCATTGACCACCTTGGTGATCATCGGCGTGATTGCGCTCGTTTTTATCTGGCTGCTCACATCGGCCTGGCGCACGATCAGTCCCGGTTATGTCGGCATTGTCTTTGATAAAGTCAGCCACCAAGTGACGGCGCGTGCGCGTGAACCTGGTTGGACCTTTATCAATCCCTTCACCCAGGCGATCCAAGAATATCCGATCACGATTCAGAACTATTCGATGGTGCAGAAAGGCGCTGAAGGCACCGTCTCGGGCGATGATAGCATCAAAGTGCAAAGTAGCGAAGGGCAACAGATCAATTTAGATGTGGTGATCCAATACCAGGTAAATCGCGAGGAAGCCGGCGCGCTCTATCAGGATTGGGGTGGCGCGCCAATCGAGACAGTTGAAGATCGCGTCGTGCGCCAGTACACGCGCTCACAGGTGCCAGTCGTGGCGGCGACCTATGGCTGGGAAGAGATCACGGCCAGCAAGCGTGGCGAGCTTGCCACCAAAATTTCGACGGCGCTCAAAGCAGAATTTGCTCTGCGCCATCTGAAAATGATTTCGTTTGGCATTCGCGAAGTCCATCTGCCCGACTCGTTGCAAAAAGCGCTCGACATAAAAATTCAGGCGCAACAACAAGCCGAACAACAAAAGTATCAGTTGGACCAGGCCAAGGTCAAAGCGCAACAGGATCAAGTGGAAGCCGAAGGGCACGCCAATGCGCTCAAAGCCCAGGCCAGCGGTGAAGCACAAGCCACCTTGATTCGGGCCCAGGCTCAATCGGAAGCCAACAAACAACTAGCCAGCAGTTTGACACCAGAACTGATCCGTTACCAGCAATTGCAACGGTGGGATGGTCGGCTCCCTGTCTTCCAAGGCGGTGGCGCCACCCCGTTGATCAATGCCAGCGATTTGATCAGCGGCACGATTGGCCAGTAGGGGCGAGGCATGGCCAGTAGATCAAGGGATTACCCAAACAAATGAAGTTGGCTATGCCTCGCCCCTACTATCATCGACCGCGCTTGATGCGGGGCAAATAAGCACGCAGCCGTTGCCAATGGTCGGCGGCTTGCGTGCTGGCGGTTGCTCGTGATAGTTCCGGGCCATAGCGCAACGTATTGACGGCAGCACTCAAGGCCGATACTTCACGGGCGGCAACCCGGGCGGTATCTGGTTCAAGATTTGGCTGCTGCCCAATATGATCGGCAAGCTGAGCGCCATATTCGAGCACGGTCTCACTATCGCCAAGCGGTTTCCCCATGCGCCGCCCCCAGCGGAGCAAGGCCTGCCACGGATCTTCGCGGCCACTGCGCCAGCGCGTCAACAGGGTAACGATCCCCCAGATGAATATTACTAGTGGCAAAAGCCAAAATAAAAGCTGCCAATTCCAACGCATTGTCGATTGGGGAACCGCCTCTGGCGTGCTCGGAGGAACGGGCAAGAGCGGTCCCGTGTAAAGATCCGGTAGCCCAATCCGCACTAGTTCTGACCGTCCAGCCGTTGGTTCAAAAGGAATCCAGCCGTAATCGGGAAAGTAAACTTCGGGCCAAGAATGCGCTTCGGCTTCAGTGATGATCCAGAGATGTTCGGTTTCACTCCAATGGCCCACCGCATATCCCGTGGCAAAGCGGGTGGGCAAACCGGCCAGCCTGGCCAATACCACAAACGCGGTGGCATAATAATCACAGTAGCCACGGCGCAGATCAAACAAAAAATAGTCGGCCACATCCGCGACATTGGCGGGCGGCTTGGGGACTTTCAGGTCATATTCAAATTGGCGTAAATAGCTTTCAATTGCATGCGCCTTGGCATAGGTACTGGATTGTCCAGCCGTGAGTTTGGTGGCTAATTGGTGCGTGCGGTCAGAAATCGTATTGGGTAGCTGCAAATTCGCGGTATAACCTGCCGGAAAAGGGTGTTGGGCATCCCAAGCCGGGGTGGCAAGCAATTGTTCCTCGCTCACCGCAGGAATGGCCGAAACAATTGTATAACTCTGGGCGCGGGCCCAGACGGCAATTAAATCACCATCCGCCCGCACTTCCGCTTCATAATCCAGCCCAGGTTCCAGTTGTTCGGGCGCGCCATAAAGCACGGACGAATTGAAGGCCAACGTGACATTCTGCACCAACGTTTGACGCCCCTTCAGTGGCTGCGGATTCCATGGTTCGTTCGCCGCATATTGCTCGCGCTGCGTCTCGGGCGGATTGCTCCAGCCATGCCCGTTATAGACCGCATAAGTAGCACCGCGCATATAATGGCCCAGCGGCGCTGCTTGTTCATAGAAAGGGCCACCGGCATCAATAAAGTCATTGGTGCGCACACGCATGACTTCGGTTTCGTTGAGGCCGCCGCTGTTGCCCAATAAAAAATTATTGGGTAACCCACCACCAATCCCACCGCCATGCAGGCCAGAGACCCCTTGTAAATCGGGAAATAGACGGTCACGCCAGGTTTCAACGTTTTGTTGCCAGGGTTCGATCAGTTGGTAATAGCGATCAACGATGGGTGTAATATACCAATTGGGGATAAAAGTCGCTAGCCCGGAAAGCACGATACAAACCACGGTCACAATTAGCACGCGGTCGAGAAAAAGCCCGGCGCTAAAGTCTAGCCGATTCGCTTGCCAACGCCGCGTCAAGCGTTGTTGATCCAGCAAGACTTGCAAAACGATCGCCAACAACACACCGACAACCATCAAACCGCGCGTGGGTCTGCTGTAGATCAACATTGTGCCCACCAGCCAGAGCACAGGCACCGCCGCCAACACACCTTGCCAATAACGCCGCGCCAGCCATGCCGTCAGCGCTCCGACGATCCAGAAGATCACGCCGGCAAAGGCAGCAAAAATCAGATTATCCTGCGCCGCACCGCCGGATTGGACGCCTTGCCACCAGAGGGCGAAATGCGTAAAGAGACGCGCCCAGGCAGCCAAACTGGCCTGGCCAAGTTGCGCCCAGCCATTGTGTAAAAGTGCCTGCCAAATTGCCTGGATACTGGGCAGCCAGCCGGTCAAGATTTGTGTTATGAGGACAAAACCCAGTGCAAGCAACACAAACACGCCGAGGGCGATCCGAATTTTTCTGGCGCGCGCAAAACGCCGTGGTTGGCGCCACCCCAACAGCCACCAAGTCACGAGCACCGCTAATGGGCCGACACTATCAACGCCCGCCTGAATGCGGCGCAATTCGTCCAGGCGATTTTCCCCCAGCGCCCAGGTTGGTAATAGCGCAAGTAACATACAGATCGCCAATACCAGCCACCCCAAAGCGGGGCGAAAGTATTCGATTGACCACAAGCCCTGGCGCGCAAACCAGTTACCAGGCGTTTCCGGTTCCTGCGTCGGGTGTGATTCCCAACGGCTTTCATCGATCACAAGTGCTCCTTACTGTAGCAAGTAGGGCGGTAGGGCAGTAGACAGCAGACACTATTGACTGACTGTACAGTGTTCCACTGTTCTACTGTTTTATTGGCCATCCGCCTACCCCACATCTTCCTCAACTTCATAGACAACCGCGCCACCACTGGGTGTGCTGCGGACCACTTTGCGTTTACGGCGGAAGGTGAGGGCGGGCGGCAGGCGCACGCCAGCTTGCAAAGCTTGCATGGGGATGTCATAACGGGCCAATAAGCTGCGCAGACGGTCCGGTGCAGCAGCCTGATCTGAGACGCTTTCCGGGATGGCGTTCGCCTGGGCATTACCAGTTGCCTGCGGATTGGTGACCAGCACAACACTGCTCACCAATCCCAACGATTGTAAATGCACCAGTTCCGCGATCCAGTCCTGATCGCCCGTAAAATTGTCGCCCTGCGCCGTAATCACAATCAAGGTGCGGCGGCGGCCTAAGGCGTTACGACTGCTGCGCAAAAGCTCGGCCAGACTGACATTGGTCGCCTGCACGGGTGCCAATGCCGCCAAAATTTGCCATAATTGCGCTTGCCCGGTCTGGGGTGAGAGCAGAATGGCAGATTGTTCGGCTGCCTCAAAGGTGTGAACGGCAGCCACATCAGCCGCTATCGCTGACGCGCCGTCTCCAGCAGACTCATCAGCGAATCCACTATTGCGCAACGGGCGCGCGCCGGAGACCGCCAACAGGCCGACGGCGCGCCGCTCGCCCGTGCTCAACAGTTCAGCCGCAATACTGGCCGCGACGATAATGCTATATTCGAGCGTATTGATCTCATCTTGGCCGGAGTGGGCGGCTTCATTCAAATCTAAGACAATCCAACAGGCGCCGCTTGGTTCGATCTCCAACTCTTTGACCATTAAGGCGCCGCGATGCGCCGTGATCGGCCAATGAATATAGCGCAAGCTATCGGTCATTTGATACTCGCGGACGCTAGCCGATGGCAAAGCGCCCCACAGTGGCCGGCGGCGACGGGCAGCGCCGCCCGCGTTGCCCGCCGGCAGGACCAACGGCGGCAAATGCGCCACGCGCGGATAGATCAGAACAACTTCTGTCTGGTCAAACACAAGTTGCAAGCTAAAAAGACCGAATGGATCACCAAGAAAGAGCGTGTGTGGGCCCAATTGATAGACGCCGCGGTGGCGACATTCGACTTGTGAGTTCCAGCGGTAAACCCCATGACCGCCACAGGCGACCACGCGGCCCGGTTCGTAATTCGGCAGATTAGAGTGATCAATAAACTCAGCCCACAACACCGGCAAATCGCTCTCATTGCGCAATTCAAATTCTTCGCGCAAGGCGTCGCCCGCCACCAGCAGCGTGCCAATTCGCACGCGCCGCAAGGTGACGTTTTGTGCTTGCCTACGCACCCAGTAATAACCGAGACTATACATGCCGGTCAACATGACCAGCAGCACAATCCAGATCGGGTGCGGTGTCACGATTTGGTTTAATAAGGCAAGCGGGACAAGGAAGAGTGGCCAAATGATGCGGTGGGTAATCTGCACATTGGTTGGTAAACCACGGTTCCAAAGCGTTGTCCACTTGGGTAACTGCAAGGTTGAAGGCCATAACGGTGCGAGCAAGGACCGCCATGATTGCCAAAGTCTGGTCAATAAAGTCACAATTTGCTCCATTGGGGTGCCTGTGTAAGAATACGCGTAGTATATCATTGAAAGCCCAAATGTGTCAGTAGGAATCTACCTGTACTTTACAATTATTACGGCAGCCGCTGTCAACGGATTTGGGGAACAGATTGTACCGCAAGCTGTCCGCTCAATTCGTTGACAGCGGCTGCCGTGCGTGACTAACCTGATGGGATTAGCCAGCTTTGATTGAGAGATAAAATGTCTTCTACCAACACACGCGCGCCGAGCGATGGCACGGTGACAGCCATCATCGCGGCGCCGCCCCGGCGGTTGCACGGGGCTACGCTGCTGACCCTACAATTGCCTGCGAATCTAGCCCAGGGTATCGTCGGTGGGCGCTATTTTTTGGCCCGTTGTGGGGCGCAGACCGCCTTAGAGAGGGAAGAGCAGTGGCAAATCTATCTGCGCAAGCCGCTTTTTGTCGCCAGCCGTGGGCGTGTAAAGCGAGAACAAACGGAAGAGCAAGTGGCCCAAGCGACAAGCGCGCATGAAATGTGGGAATTGATCTTGCCAGACAGTCAAGCGCCCGGCTATCGTTGGTTGGCGGCCCAGACCGAAGGCGCAGCGCTCAATTTGATCGGTCCTTTGGGCCAAGGTTTCACTTTGTTGCCGCAAAGTCGCAACTTATTGCTATTGGCAACGGCGGATCGAGCGGCGGCCTTGCTTGCCTTGATCGAGCCGATGTTGGACCGCGGGGGCCGCGTCACGCTGGTGGTGCATACCGCCGGCAGCGCCACCGACAATCCCCTGTTACCCCTACTTTCGATTCCAGTCGAGGTGCATCTGGCGAGTACGGATGCGCAATGGCAGCAACAGATCACAGAAACGCTGCTCTGGGCCGATCAACTTTGTGCCGCCGTACCTGCGACCATGTTACAGCCGCTAGCCGAAGCGATCCGCCATAAACGATTCCGGCTGGAGCGAGAATTTGCCCAAGTGCTGGTCGAAGCCGATTTAGCCTGCGGGGTCGGGGCCTGTCTGGCCTGCGTGATCCCGGTGGCGAATGGAGGGTATACCCGCGCTTGCGTGCATGGGCCGGTCTTTGATTTAACACAATTGGTCAGGTAGTCTAACTACAGGCACCAATGCGGTAGTGAAGGTGATTCAGGCTTCCTCGAAGTTGGTCTGCCGCCGCACCATCTTCGATCTTGGATCGACGGAGAGGTTTTCCGAGGGGAAGATATATTGCCAGTACCACTCACGGTCTGCGTTAGGATATTTGCGCGCGAGGGCAAAGGGCAATTCCACTAAGCCATAACCATCGGCAAGATCAGCCTGATGCAGTTGTTTCATTTGGCGCAAATGTTGGTTTAGCCAAGGGACAATGCTTTGGGGCAACAGGGTCACCCGATCTTCGTTGCCTTTGGTGTCACGGATCATCAGTTGACAGCGCTCAAACTCAATGTCTTTGACTCTCAGCCTCAGGCATTCCATTAAGCGAATGCCGCTGCCATAGAGCAGCTTTGCCATCATTTGGTGAAGACCAGCCATTTGCGTGATGACTTGCTGTACTTCTGCCTTGGTAAGCACAACCGGCAACCGTTTGTCGCGCTGCGCACGTACGGCGTCAATATGACCGGTTAAGTCAATGTGGAGGACGTTGCGGTATAGAAAAAGCAAGGCACTGAGCGCTTGATTCTGGGTAGAAGGAGCAACGTTTTGTTTGACCGCCAGGTAGGTTAGGAAGACTTCAACTTCAGGCGAATTCATCTCACGCGGATGGCGAAGTTTATGGAAGCGAATAAATCGCTCAATCCAATCCACATAGGTTTTCTCAGTACTATAGGCATAGTTTTTCAGACGAATGGCGTCACGTACTTGGTCGAGGAGTTTTTTCGGCTTTGGTTCCATCATAAGGCTCGCAAAATTCTAGTTGACATCGCAATTGAAAGTAAGTATACTCACTATTCATCGTAGATCAAGATTTTTCAGAATAACCGTTCTTGATAGCGAAGCATAACATGGAACCCCAATCGTAAAAGTGACAAAAATCTGACAAATTTCGTTTTTGTCCAGGCATCTTATACGGACAAACTTTGTGACAATACGCGGACGCTGTTATTATCCTTATAGACGGATGCTGTAGAAGATCCCCGCTACACAAGGCAAGTGGGGATATATACGGACGCCGTATAGTCATAGTTCGACGGCTCGCTCAGTGTGGAATATCACTGACTGCATGGATAAACTCCGTTTAAAATAACCTCAATTGTACTTTGAATCTCTTGTTAATTTCATACGTGAGTTCTGTATGCTTAGATGGACAGTTCAAGATCGATACGGGAACAGTATCTATTTTACAAAAGAGCGTTGGCTTCATATTCTGGAATCTCGACCAGAACTTGAACCTTATCTTGAACTGTTTCTCGAAACGCTTCGCACAGGAAAACGAGAACAAGATCCGCTGATTCCGAATGAATATCGTTATTACAAACGCTTTGATGAGTTATTGCCAGAGAATAGTCATCTTATTATGGTTGTTATCTTTAAGAAGCAAGTGGGCGCGCAAGGTGAATATGTGGCGAATAACTTTGTTGTAACCGGTTGGGCAAACTATATTTGGTCACAAGGATAGGGCTATGAGTGAATTGAAGCTACAGAAGACTGAACTGATGGCGCGCGATGGAACGCCAGTCCGGCTTGTTTATGATGAAGAAAGTGATATTCTGGAGATTTTCTTTGGAGAAAATAGTGCTGCTACAGGAATTGAATTAACAGATTACATTGTTTTGCGACTAGATCGAAAAGAAAAACGGGTGCTTAGTTTAATGTTACTTCACTTTTCTATTCTGTCGGAGCAGACAGAGTATGGGCCACGTAGTTTTCTACTCGACAAACTGGAGCGGTTGCCTGATGATTTAAGAGAATTAGTGCTACGCTTGCTTACATCCCTACCTGTCAGTCAGTTTTTGAAGCTGTCGCATCTTCAGTCAACACCCCATACGTTCACACCATTCGCCTATGTTGAATCACAGCCGATGATGGCTTATGCCTGAAATTCAGCGTAAAAACCGCCGCCGAACATCCATTGCAGCGGAGGTTGCCGGATCACGGGTTTTTGCTGTTGTTGGCCCGCTTGGCCATGTTTCGTTGGGCTGTTGTGGGCCACGCACTCCGGCAACCCCGCTGAATTTGGCGTTGGGCCGCTTATCAGACACCTCCACATTCCCAAAGCGCTGTCCCAAGACGCTTGGGACATGTCCCAAAAACATGTGACACCTGCCTCGTGACATTGGGACAGTGGAACGCTACACTGCCTCTACAAGCAATCCACATTTGAAGCAAAGGAGACCGATCATGAACCGC
>JBBQBY010000176.1:0-12633 GCA_038318235.1 Caldilineales bacterium | reverse complement strand
TACATTATCAGCGAATTTATGCTAGGCTAAACGTAGGTCACCGCTTGCAGCGTGACGAGTTGGCCATCCCCGCAGATCAGGTTGCCCGCTGTTTGTCACGCCAGAGGCGGTGACAAGGTTCATCGAAACGTCTTTTCCTCGCGTAGTGATCAGGCTTTGCGCGGCTTGTCACGCTGGAAGCGCTGACCTACGGCTAAACCCGCAGAATTTCGCTTACAGTGTAATAGTAGGTAGGCGGTTGCAGGGAAATCAGTTTCTACTGGCTACTTTAAATAGGGTGAGTAGGGATAGATTTTCCACTTGGGCAGATCTTCGCCGTTCAAATAGATCTGCGTGCTTGACCAACTCTGTACATAATCCCAAAGTCGCCAGAATTGGCGCAGGTCGCGTTTCTTAAAGAAGACACGATGCACCAATCGGCGGTTTTCATCGGTAATCTGGGTATAGGTTTCCATCCGTTGCGCCAAATCTACCGCAAACTCGAAAAAATCTGAGCGGCTATGCCCAAATTCTAAAATTAGATGCCAGCCTAAATCATCCATGCTGGGTTTGTCATCAATCGGCTCTTGTGGCTCACTCAAGCCGGGATCTTCCGGCGCCTGCTCGGCTGTTGCCAACATTTCGCTGAGTAAGGGCGCCAGGTATGCACGTAACTGTGGCTGGGGCAGGGCAATGCGCAAATCGCGATGGATGCAGCGCCAGGGCCGTGGTTGCCGCGCGTTTTCATCCGCTTGTGCCAGGGCATAGGCTAGTGGCGCCGCGCCCAAATTAGCGGTCAACGAATTCAGTCGTAACGCCAGCACCGCCGGTTTGGCATAATCGGTGGTCAGTTGCCACTGCTTGGCCAATGGTAGAATCTGGTCTGCCCGCAAATCTTCGTGTAGCGATGATTGGCAGCCAATCGCGGTCTCTAGCACTGATCCTGGGAGCAAGCTTTCGGTGAGCCAACTGACCAGGCCAGTGCCATCCTGAGTCAGCCAATAGCTGAGCAACAGGGTGCGGGCTAATAATTCATGTTGTTGCCAGGCGGGGGCGTATTGTAGCCGTTGTAACTCCTTTTGGGCCGCTTGCGCCTGGCGCGGGGCTTCGAATAGGCGCACCTCCAGATTGGCCAAATAAAGTTGCTGAAACGCTAATGGCGCGGCGGCGCGTGGATCGTCTAACCAGGATAAAAACTGGTAGCGTTGTTGGGGGGTGAAACCGGCATAGCCAAGATTCAGGCGTGGGGCCTCTCCCAGCGTGGTGGGGGTGGGCGCCGCAACTTGGAGCGCCGGATCTGTTTGCGCGTAGTCATCAGTAGTCGCTTCGGTCAGACTGAGAATCTGGACGGGCAATGTTTGTTGCGCGCGGGCTGTTGCTAAGACTTGGGTCGCCGGGGCATCCTGGCCGATGACGCGGATCAGCTGATTATGGGTAATGGGCAACCTGATTTTTGTTGGTTTATTCTTCATTACTGCTCATTCTACCGGCTTGCGCCCGTGTCGCAAAGTCGTGGATCGTGTATATTGCTTCAAATGGTGTACAATAGTTTAATTGAAAGCAGAATTGTGATGTGGTCAGTTGTGCTTAGGCTGCTGATCCAGTCGGCGGAGTTGCTTGCCCAATCCGATAACAGGTGGATGTGGAGACCTTACTCCCCCACCATTTACAGCAATCTCATAAAGTAATTAGGTGTTATGATTCGATTTATCGCATTACGTAAAGTCCGGTTGGCCGCCCAACCTAATTTGCAAGAATTGCCGACCCAGGTCAAACAGGCAGCCGTGGTGAAGTCTGCTTCAGGTGTAGATGAAGCCGCCATGTTGCAAGCGCTTGGTTTGCGTTACGTACCAACCGGTCAGAGTGCTCCTTATATTGAGCATCATTTTCAGCAATTGGATTTTGTGGGGGCGTATGTGGTGGAAACTACCAGCCCAGAGGTCGCCGCCCGCGCGCGTATTTTATTAGAACCGGACTATGTGATCATCCCCGACGTTCAACTGGCTTTGCCGCGCCCGACCTTATTACAGCGTTATCGCCGGCGACCTACGCCGCCAGTGCAGTGGCCGGTAGAAAGTGGGATTGCGGAGGCGCACAAAAAAGACTTTCTAGGCGAAGGGGTCATGGTTGGTGTGCTTGACACCGGCTGTGATGCTGATCATATTGAACTGCGGCATAAAGTCGTCGATTTTCGCTATGTTCCGCTTGATCCCACCTCTGATCCCGTGCGTGCTTGTCGCGGTTTTGATGTGGATGGGCATGGCACCCATGTCTGTGGCATTATTGCTGGTGAACATGTCGGCATCGCGCCCAAGGTTGAATTGATGGTCGCCTCGGTGATCGAAAGTGAGACGTTGCGCACCAGTTTGGAGCGCGTCGTCATTGCCCTAGACTGGATGTTGTCTAAATTTCGCTTAGAGGAAAATCTCCATAAAACAGCGATCATTAATATGTCGCTGGGCTTTCGCGACGCCTCGATTACCCCCGAACAATTTGATGCGATTTTGAAGGGTTTGAAACAGATCTTGACGACGTTGGTGATTGATTTTGAGGTGCTGCCCATCGTCGCCGTAGGCAACGATGGCCCTGGCACCATGCGCGCCCCGGCTTATTTTACAGAATCAATGTCGGTAGGTGCGGTCGATGCTTTCCTGCGCCCCGCGGTCTTTAGCGGCGGGGGGATTTCGCCCATTACGCGGCAGGTGGAACCGGATATTGTCGGTTATGGCGTTGATATAATTTCCAGTTTAGAGCGCGATGTTTATAATCATAGTATCTATGCGCGCATGAGTGGCACTAGCATGGCGGCGCCCTATGTCACCGGCATTGCGGCGCTGGTGGCCTCGGCCAATCCGCAACTGCGTGGTCTCAGTTTGCGCCAATATTTAACCAGCCAGGCGCTGAACCTGAACCTACCTGCCGAGCGGATGGGGGTTGGCCTGGCCCGGTTTACTGCGCCATAAATGATATTCGCTCATCTGTGAAAGTGGCTGTTCCTGCGCAACAAGTGCAGGGCGTAGGGGAGGGAAATGATGAGTCATCAATCGTCATTACCAAAGGCTTTATCGAACACGCAAGCTGATTGGGTGAAGGTTATGGTTACCGTGGATCGACCATCTGCCGAGACATTGGCTGCCCATGATCGCCAAGCGAGGCTGCAAATTTTAGAAGATAATGTGCAACAACATCGGCGTGTGTTGGTGCAGTGGCTTGCCGATCAGGGCTTGGCGCCAGAAGTGGCTAACATTGGCGCACCGACCAACTTGGGTCTGTTTTTTATAAAATGTACGCCACATGTCGCGCAAGAATTACGCCATGCTCCTGGCGTGACCGATGTCATGCTAGCGGAAGATTACGCTATCAGCCCGTTGCGCAATTGACCGTTATGCCGTTCCTCGGTATAGTTTTATGCTAGGTTCTGTCAAGCAGGAAATACAGGATGACGCGTAGTGACGACTTTAGTCGTGCTTGATTGTACAATGAACGACTAAAGCCGCCACTACGGACTACTCAAATACCCCTTGATTATAGCCTAGTGAGTAACGCATGTTACGCAGAGCGACTGCAACCCTCTCTCGCGCCGCAAGGGCTCCCTCCCTGTTTGGGGAGGGTTGGGGTGGGGTTGCCCTGCATAACATGGGTGAATAAGCCAGTGAAAAGTTATCAAGCAGAAGGATCTACTAATGCCTCATATTGTTGACCTGGCCGAAATTGTCCTCTGGGTGGCCGATAAAGCGCAAGCCGTGGGTTTTTATCGTGATTTGCTGGGTTTACCAGTGATCTCGCCGCCCGCATTGCCCAATGTGTTTCTGAAAGTGGGTGAAGGTCACGCTGGCGTGCCGCAGATGATCGTCCTGGTGCCCAAATCGGCGGAAGTGAAAGCCAAGCCCAGCGGTTATCAATTGCATCACCTGGCATTTGCTTTGCCTGCCGACCAGTTTGATGCCCAAGCGGCCGTCTTGGTCGCGGCTGGGCTGCAACCACGCGGCGGCAAACATCCTGTGCTGGCAAGCCGCACGATGTATGTGAACGATCCTGACGGCAACGAAATAGAATTTATATGTGAAGATAAGGTAGCGGGGTGATGCGGTGATCCGCTGATAAGTGAATGACATCGTGCTTGTCATCCATTCAACTTGTCATCCATTCAACTTGTCACCGCTTTACTCTACTTAAATTTGAGCATAGTTATTAAATTTGAGCATAGTTATTAAATTTGAGCATAGTGATGAAGACTGAATCGCCCTATCCGATGTTAGCTGTAGCCGAGGCGCTGGAAATTGTATTGAACCAGGCCGAACCCCTGCCTGCGCAGACAATTGACCTTGCCGCCGCCGGTGGGTTAATCCTGGCTGAGCCCGTGGTCGCGCAAGCGCCTTTGCCGCCCTTCCCCGCTTCCACCAAAGATGGTTATGCCGTTGTCGCCGCCGATGGCCCTGGCGATTACCCTCTGGTTGGCGAAGTGACGGCTGGCCGTGTGGCCGATTTTACGTTGACGCCGGGCACTATCGCCTACATCACGACGGGGGCGCCGTTGCCGGTGGGTGCTGATGCGGTCGTGATGGTGGAAGAGACCACGTTGCTCGCCCCTGAAAATGGTCGACAGACCGTGCGTGTCCGTGCGCGTGTACAGGCGGGTGCAGATATCCGCCCGATTGGCGTGGACGTGGCCGCCGGTGAGCAAGTATTGGCCGCTGGTGAACGGCTTGGCCCGGCAGAAGTCGGCCTCTTAGCCACCGTTGGCGCCGCACGGGTGGCGGTCTATCCTCGGCCGCGTGTTGCGATTCTTTCGAGCGGCGATGAATTGGTTGAGCCCGGTCACCCGCTTGCCCCCGGCCAAATTTATGATAGCAATCGCGCCATGTTAAAGGCCGCCGTGCTGGCCGCCGGTGGCTTGCCTGTTGACTTGGGGATTGCCCAGGATAGTCAGGCTCAACTAGAAGAATCTATTCAGCGCGGTTTGCACACAGCGGATATACTCTTAACCTCGGGCGGCGTCTCGATGGGTGATCTGGATCTGATCAAGCCATTGTTGGAAAGTGCCGGCACGGTTCATTTTGGCCGGATCCGCATGAAGCCAGGCAAGCCTTTAACCTTTGCCACCACCGTGATTGACGGTCAGCGCAAATTGATCTTTGGGTTGCCTGGCAACCCGATCAGCAGCCTGGTGGCCTTTTATTTGATGGCTGTGCCCGCGCTGCGCAAATTGGCCGGTTGGCCGGAGCCACGCCTGAAACGTGTCCAGGCCCACCTGGCCCAACCGTTGCCCCTGGATGACTACCGGCCGGAATATCACCGCGCCACGCTGCGTTGGGATCACACTTTGAATGGCGGTAACGGTGGTTTTCTCGCCACCAGTACGGGCAGCCAATCAAGCAGCCGGTTGCTGAGCGCGCGGACGGCCAACGCTTTGCTCGAATTGCCCCAGGCCAAAGGTGAATTACCCGTTGGCGCCGTGGTGTCCGCGTTGTTACTCAATGAATAGATCAGCATGAGAGAAAAGTGACGGTCATTGAATCATGTCCAACCAACTAACGCATCTCGATGAACACGGCCATGCCGCGATGGTGGACGTGGCGGATAAAGCGATTACTTCGCGCGTTGCAACGGCGCGGGGCGAAGTGCATATGCAAGCGACCACTCTAGAAGCGATTCGAGACGGCGCTGTGCCCAAGGGCGATGTGCTGGCGGCCGCGCGCATTGCCGGGATTATGGCGGCCAAGCGCACGCCAGAGTTGATCCCACTCTGTCATACTTTGCTGTTAAGCAAAGTCGCGGTGGATTTTGAAATCGATGAACCGGGGCAACGGATCGTGATTGTGGCGACTGTCCGTTGCAATGGTCAAACTGGCGTCGAAATGGAAGCGTTGACAGCTGTCAGCGTGGCCGCCCTCACCATTTACGATATGGCCAAAGCGCTCGAAAAGACTATGACGATTGGTAATATCTGTTTACTGGAAAAGCGCGGCGGCAAATCGGGTGATTGGCAGCGGTCATAACTTATGATCTAGGTTTACGTGGCGCCCCGTCATCAGTAGGGCGCGTAAATCTGTAAGTGCCCATGAAAGTTAGAGGGTCTATGATTCAGATAAAAGTGCGGCTATTTGCTACCTTGCGCCAGAGTGCTGGCTGGAAAGAAAAGACAATCGAAGCGCCTGATGCAACCACTATTGGGGACCTGTTAAAAATTTTGGAGCAGAGTTATCCCACATTACAATTGACCGGTCGCTCGTTATACGCTGCGGTTAACCAGGAGTATGCGCGCTTTGATCAATTATTGCAGCCAGGCGATGAAGTGGCGATCTTTCCGCCGGTTTCGGGTGGCATTGACTAACATAACGGATACGCGCGTTGACCACAGTTGGCGCATGCGCAACGATAAGATGCAAGGAGAAGGCAGTAGCGATGAATAGCAAAAAACTTTTTGAAATCACCGACCAACCGTTGTCATTGGATAACATCGCCGCACGCGTTAGCCGACCCGACTGTGGTGCGATTACGATCTTTGACGGTGTGGTACGCGGCGAGACAGTGACCCAAACCGGCGCGCGCGGCACAGATTTTCTAGAATATGAAGCCTATGCCGAGATGGCCGAGCCGATGTTGGCGCGGATTGGCGCCGAAATTATGGAGCAATGGCCAAAGGTGGGGGCCGTGAGTATTTTGCATCGGATTGGGCGCTGCGAAATCGGCGAGGCGAGCGTGCTGATTGCTGTGGCCACCCCACACCGGGATGACGGTTGTTTCGAGGCTTGCCGTTATGCAATTGAACGTTTAAAGGCTGTCGTCCCCATCTGGAAACAAGAGAATTGGGCGGATGGTCAGGTGTGGGTTGAAGGCCCACGCCAACCAGAACTTGATCTGGCTAAACCAGAATTATCTGGAAAATCAGCTACATAGCGCTTGCACCTAACTTTATAATTTGACATTTGGCTTGGCCCATGATAAATTATGTCTATCATCAGGTGTGATTAAGCCTGAGTAACTATTACGTTATATCTGGTTTGCAGATTGCTACTTTGCAGATTGCTACTTTGCAGATTGCTACTTTGCAGATTGCTACTTTGCAGATTGCTACATAGACTTGATAGATAGACAAGTCTTGCCGCCAGATGCCAGCAAATTAACAATTGTAAATTTGAGCAGATTCAATCCGTCGCTGCTTGTCATGTACAAGTAGAGGAACTTCCCGACTTCCACCTGGTTTGTATAACGCAGACTAGAAGGTTGCCCCATGAAACAGTAAGTGGGGGCGGGCTGCTAATCGCAGCCTGACTACAACCGCAACAGAGAATAATCCCGCCAGAAATTTGGTTAGCCATATTCTTGGTAAGGGTTGAAACGGTGGGGTAAGAGCCCACCAGCAAATTCAGCAATGAGTTTGGCTAGGCGAGCGTGCAACTGGAAGCAAGGCGAGTGGGTTGGGCTAGTGATTCACCTTTTTAGGGGAGGAACTGGCGCGATCTCGTCGCAGCAATGCGGGTGAAGCCAGGTAACACCTGGCAAGCCACAAATTGCCAGAGAGCAATGAGACAGATGACGGAACGGTTTAACGATGGATTATATAATCCGTCAGCAGGCCGACAGAATCGGGGGTATGAATCTGCTCTAAATTTGTAGATCTGTTCATTTGCAGAATTCTCTAATGTCGGCTACAATACCGTTTCGTGAATGCCGACGTGGCGGAATGGCAGACGCGATAGATTTAGGATCTATTGCCTGAAAAGGTGTGGAGGTTCGAGTCCTCTCGTCGGCACCTTGCGGGTGATCTAGGGGCCCGTGGCCTAGCGGGAAGGCGTCTCCTTTGCAAGGAGAAGATCGTCGGTTCGAATCCGACCGGGTCCACCTTCCAGAAGGTTAGGCTGTCTGTGGCCAATCTGGTAAGAATTAAATAATTTGCGGGCGTAGTTCAGCGGTAGAACGTCTCCTTGCCAAGGAGAAGGTCGTGAGTTCGAATCTCATCGCCCGCTCTCACTCTGAAAGGGTCGGCCAACAGGCCGACTTTTTTGCCGAGATAGCTCAGCCGGTAGAGCACAGCACTGAAAATGCTGGTGTCCCCAGTTCAATCCTGGGTCTCGGCACCTTGCTAATAATTAATTGTGAATAGTTTGTAGGTAATTATTAATGAAATATTGCTTAAGTGCGATCCCGCTTCATTAATTTCTAATTATTCATCATTAATTATTGATTATTATTGGGGGATCGTCTAATGGCAGGACTGCGGCCTTTGGAGCCGTTAATCGGGGTTCGAATCCCTGTCCCCCAGCCATACCGGGGCAGGACAACCTGTTCCGGTTCTTCTTATGCCAAGTTCTGACACCGGCCCTTTAATCAACTGGTAGTATGGCGCCATTAGCTCAATGGCAGAGCACTTGATTGTGGATCAAGAGGTTTTGGGTTCGAGACCCAAATGGCGCCCCTAACTAAAAATACGGTTCTATCCAAGCAGCCGGTGTCAGGATTTGGCTTAAGCAAAACGGTTCTAGGGGTCTAATAAACTAGTACAGCGCGGCCTAAGTAAGCCAATAGATCAATAGATCAGTAAGTCAACCACTGTCCACTGCACTACTGTCTCACTTGGAACTATTGGTCTATTTACGCCGCTCTGTACTAGTGGTTTTGTGATGCACAAACAGCAGCAGATCGACCATCCCGATTTGCGGCAGCTTACTGTAGAGCGGATGCTCAACCGGCTCCGCCTCGTCGTGATAGACCAAGTGCCAGCGCAGGTTTTCGCCACGCCCTGTCATTTTAATCTCCGGATTTTCGCCGTTTTTGATCCGAGCATTCACCCGTTTGATCGTTGCCTCAAGCTCGGTTTCCAGCCTATCTAAAATCTCCTCAATCGATTGATCTAAATACGGTAGGTTCAGGCTTTTGATCAGCCTATCTTTCGCTTGCCACTGTTCCTCACTAATTAGATCTTCCTCAAAACTTTTGAAGTTGCGGCTATCCCGTACGAAGATTTTGCCGGCGTCCGATCCGGCTTTGAGGAGTTTATACACGAGAAATTCGTATTTATCGACATTGAGTATTTTACTTTTTTTACGCTTTCCGTTTACCTGTATTGAGTGGGTATCAAAGATATACCGCTCCAATTTAGGCGGGATAAACGCTTGCGGGAAAGTTTCTGGATCGGATTCTCTTAGGCTTTTGCCTTTGGCAAAGACCTGGCGTAAAAAGACAACGGCCAGCAATAATGGATCGTTTTTGGTCTGACTTTCAAAGCTGAGTGCGAGAAAGATAGGCCGCAAATTCAACTTGAATCTTTGAGATAACCGCACATACTGCGGCCATTCATACGCGGTTTCATCTAGGGTCGCTTTTGCCAGATAGCGGGCAACCAGCGCCAATTGCTCCTTGGTCAAAATCGAAAAGGCCCGCTGCTTGATCGTCCCAAAGGTTGTTTCATCCGGAATGGTTTCATCGGTAAAAAGGCCAAGAATTTTTACGGCGTTCTTGAGGTTCCGGTTTCCCTCCAGTCTTTCTTGCGCCATCTGTTCCTTGGCTTGCTTTTCGGCCTCGTCACTCAATTTATTAACCTTTTGATAGCGGTAGAAAATGAAACAAAGCAGATAGGCATGCACGACCTCCCGGTTTAACTGCTTGAATTTTTGGATCGTATAGTAACCAACGAGGAAAGCCTAGTACTTAATGTTTTCGTTGGAAATCTGCAGGGAGGGCAGAAAGTGCGTAGATAATGCCCACATCTTGCGCCGTAAAAGGGGTGCCGTGGCGGAAGGTCACCCCCCCCGTGCCGTAAATGAAAGGTCCACACCAGCCCATCTTCTGCAACCTCCCACGACTCGGCCAGGCGGGGAACAACAGGAAAGGCCGGATCAGTGGCATCTATCGCCACTAACTTTTCGTAAACCGTACTCGCCAGATAGAGATCAGCGGCGGTGAGATAGCGGAGCGGGTCGAGTGTGGTCAGTGAGTCCAGCGGGGCAAAGCGCAGCGTACCGCCCCGCTGCGGCGTCTGGGGGCCGGGCAGGCTGCGGTGCAGGCGTTTGCCGTCCATAACAAGATAGTACCGTCGGTCAATTGCAAAAAGCGACAGCGACTTATAAACATTGACGGTGTGTCTGGCGGTTCATCATCCCCTCCATACGAATGGCTTGTGAGCTACCCAAGCTAAAGGGCGTTGGGCTTCAAGGACAAACTGCAATGAGCGGAAAGATTCCTTGAACTTGTTCGGGGGCTGAGTGTCTTACAGCGCTACTCATGTGTCCCACGCGTTAATTTCCGTGGCCCCCATGGTATTTGAAGGCTTTATCTTCGACCTACGAAACGTCGAATATTTTACGCACTAGACGATTTCCTAGTGCAACCGGTAATATTCAGTTCTTAAGGTGCATTTTACGTTTGTAGCTTGACAGTCTTGGTTTCGAAAGTCAAGCTACAAACGTAAAATGCACCATAGGTTGGAGGAAAAAGATAGTGACAATTCGCTTACAACAACCGCAAAATCACAACGAAGGGAAGGGCAACATGTGTCAGGCTAAAGCCTCGCTTAGCAGTAGCCAAACGCAAATCTTCGGGTACCCTCTGGGTGCCTTATATCCCAAAGCTAAAGACAGTGGGTCTTACGGGGCTTTCCGATAAGACTTACGCAAGACGGAATGCCCTGGAAGTGATTCGTCTTGCGTAGTCTTAACTTATTACGAATTATACAGAATTGGGACATCGCCATCGCTAGGCAGTGGCGTGTCGGCACGGCTTTGCTCCCGTAGCAGCGGCAGCATGGAGACCCCCAAGCCGCTGAAAAAGCCGAGTTGGAATAACAGTTCCGCCGCAATAATGCCAAAATGCAGAAAAAAGACGCCGCTGATACAGATGACGCCGGGGATCATCGTAGTCCAAAAGCCTTGCGTAATCGTCCGGTCAAACTGCTGCGCCAACTCGAGTACATGGACCAATTTGGTCAGGCTCTGATCCATGAGGACAATTTGGGCGGTGTCGGTGGCAATGGTCGTGGCGCCTCGTAACGAGATCGATACGTCGGCTTGCTTCAGCGCAATGGCGTCGTTGATGCCGTCGCCGATAAAACAGACGACGCGGCCTTCCTGTTGTAATTGAGCAATGAGCGCGGCTTTGTTTTCCGGCAAGGTGTTGGCGAAGTAGCTTTCAATCCCCAATTGGTTCGCCAACTGACGCGTCGGCTCTTCCTGGTCACCGGAGATGATTACCAGGTGCAGGTTACGCCGGCGCAAATCAGCCACTACCTGCTGCACTTCCGGGCGGGACGTGGCGTGCAGTTCCAAGGCACCGATCAGCTCATCGTTGCACGCCACCATCACCAACGAATGGCCCTGCTGCCGGCAAGCAGCCTGCACGGTTTGGATCGTTTCTGGGATGGCAATGTGGCTCTGTTGCATAAAGCGTGCGCTGCCGACATGGATCACTTGCTCGGCAATTGTCACCTTGATGCCAAAGCCAACCTCGTAACTAGCTTCGTCAACCATCGGCAAAGCCAGTTTCCGTTCCTCAGCGGCGACGAGAATGGCTTTGGCAATGGGGTGCGGCTGCCGGTATTCGGCGGCGGCGGCATAGGTGAGCACCGTTGTTTCATCGACCGCGGGCTGTGCGCAGTGGATGCACGCCACATGCGGTTGATCGAGCGTCAAGGTGCCGGTCTTGTCAAAAACCAGGGTGTCCACCTTGGCCAGTTGCTCTAGCGCACGGCCATCTTTGATCAAAATGGCATTGCGGGCCGCAAGCTGTAGATAGTTGAGCATACTCAGCAGGGAACAGGTGCGCATGTTAAAGCCAAAGCCGGCGCCTAGCGTTGCCACCGAACCGACCAAGCCGCGCAACGGAAAGGCGGCCAGACTGAGCAAGAGATTGGGCAGCGCGCTGCGGTCAGCGATCTGCTGGCCGCGGGTCACTAAGGTTGTCTGATAGTTGGCGGTTTGTTCCAGGATTGCGCTAATCTGGGCGGCGGTCGTTTCACTACCGGCTTTTTCGACCGTGATCCAGACCCGCCCCGTGAGCAAGAGCGTGGCAGCCAAGACGCATTCCCCCACGCCTTTTTCGGCGGGTTGCGCTTCCCCGGTCAAATGGTGTTGATCGATCAAGGCCATGCCTTGGGTGATAACGCCATCCACCGGGATCGGCTCGCCGGCATTGACGACAATGATGTCACCGGCTTGCAATGCGGTGGTTGGCACTTGGATTTCGGCGCCGTCCACAACGCACCAGGCAAAGCGGGGCTGTTGCCCAAAGAGGTTCGTAAACCCCTGGCGTGATCGCCCTTCCACGCGAAACAGCACCTTTGTCCCCAAAAAAAAGAGAAAGCAGCTAAAGGCGCCAAAGACAAAGTAGCCAGCCAGCCACATCCCGCTCATGTAGAGGGCGGCAATCAACTCGCTGGTCACCAGTTTTCTTTCACGGAGCGCACGATAGGCGCCGACATAGACTGTCCAATTCAGGGCGATCGCTCCGGCTGCGGTTACGAGCAGCAAGGGTGGAAAGAGCCACGAACTGAGCGCCGCCAACCCCATCAGCCCAAGCGAGGCCCCCAGGTAGCGATTGAGCGCCACATCTGTGGTCACGAGTACATCATTGACCTGAAGCTGCGTATCAGCGGTCAAAAGTTCCATTTGCTGGTGGCGCGCTTGACCTTCCAGCAGGGGATCAAGTTGCGTCTGCACA
>JBBQBY010000175.1:0-12679 GCA_038318235.1 Caldilineales bacterium | reverse complement strand
TACCATGCCACGTCCCAGCTATCTGGGACGTGGCGTTTTTTTTTATACATAATAATAAGCGCTCATTTACCTAAGGTATACTTTATCCATGAAATATTTTGTAGGTCACTCTTTTAGGGTGACAATGGTTCGGTTGCCCACACTTGTCACCCTACAAGGGTGACCTACTGTTTTCCAGAGCGAAGGGACTCATTATGACAAATTCACTCAAATCTAGCGCGCAAAAAGTGCAAGACGCGTTGATCGCTGGCGGCTTTAGCAACCAGATCATTGAATTAGCCGATTCGACGCGTACATCGGTCGAAGCGGCCATTGCGGTCGGTTGTGAAGTCGCGCAAATTGCTAAATCGCTGATCTTTCAGGGCAAGGAAAGCCGACGCGCGATCTTGGTGATTGCCAGCGGCGTCAACCGTGTCAATGAAAAACACATCGCCGAATTGCTGGGCGAAAAACTCCAGAAACCGGATGCCGATTTTGTACGCGAACAGACGGGCTTTGTGATCGGCGGTGTACCACCCATCGGCCACAGTCAGCCATTGACGACCTATATTGACGAAGACCTGTTGCAATATGCCGAAATTTGGGCCGCGGCCGGTCATCCGCATGCCGTCTTCAAGCTGACGCCCACCGAACTCGTGCGCATGACCGGCGGCACGGTGATTTCGATCCACTGAACTAACGTTGATAAACTCATGTGGCTTAAGAACTCAAGTTATGCATATGGCACCGTAGGGGCGTGATTCATCACACCCCATGAATAATTAGAAAGGCTAAGGCCAATTTGGACATGGTCAGGGTAACCGATGTACCCCTGTTGCCTGTGCATCCTGCACACCTACGCACCTAGAAATCCGAAATAATTGCCGATAGACAGCTCGATCCTGTTATGCTATGCTTCCTGTATGTTATTCTTTTTGATACCCCCGTAACTGGACATCCACCCCAACAATGCAACGGATCCAGACAATGCAATGCGCATCAAGTTCGTACAGCGCGATCGATTTTGTTGGCGGGCGCTACTCCGCTCAAGCAGGTAACGTGAATCGGGTACAAAATCCTTATTTTCAAATAGCTATGTAGCTGATGTATAATTAAATTAGTTAATCAATTACGGGAATCGATGTCTAATTTCGCGTTACGCGCCCATTTTTCCCAACCTCTACATCATGTGAATATCTCGCCAGAATTAGTGGATCGCAGCCTGCTTTTGCGGATGTCACTGTTTTGCCATGAATAAAACGCGTGGTTGGATAGGATTGTTTCTACATAGGCTAAACCACGGCTTTCAACCAGGACAACTTGATAGAACGGCGTATACCGCCATATATAAAGTAAAACATAACATGTAAATAGGTCTTGTCTTTCCAATTTGTTATCCCAAAGGAGAAGCTTCATGAAGAAATGTACGACCACAATGGCACTGATGCGCACGATGGCGATCGTTGTTTTCGGCATCCTACTCGCTGCCTGTGTGCCTGCGTCGGCGCCCGCGGCCCCTGCTGCTGACGCCACGAAGCCGGGCGGGCGGCTGGTGATCGCGACCGGTTCCAGCACAATTCTGCTCGATCCCACCACCACCACAGCCAACAACGATATCATGCTCCACCTTAATCTCTATGAACTGCTCTATCGCGTCAACCGCGATGGCACGGAGTTGGAGCCCTCGGCCGCCAAATCATACGAGACCAGCCCGGATCTCAAAACCTGGACTTTTCATCTGCGTGATGATCTAAAGTTCTCGGATGGCAGCCCGATCACGGCCGAAGATGTGGTCTATTCGATTGAACGCGGCCGCCGCAAAGAGTCACTCTGGGGCTGGATCTATGACGACGCCGGGTTGGAGAGTGTCAAGGCGCCGGATGACAAGACCGTTGTCTTTACCCTGACCAAATCTTTTGTACCGTTTCTGAGTGATGTGGCCGGCTATTGGGCTGCAATTTTCCCCAAGGCCGCATTGGAGAAGCAGGGCGACGCCTTCTTTGACAAACCGATCTCCAGTGGCCCCTTCATGGTCAAAGAGATGGTTCAGGGTGAGCACGTCACATTGGTGCGCAACCCCAATGCCCTCGTCCCGCCGATATTGGATGAGGTGGAGATTACCCTGATCCCCGATGACAATACCCGCATCTTAAAATTGCAGTCCGGTGATATTGATGTCGCAGTTGATGTACCAGCCAGCCAGATCGATGCCGTGAATGCTGTACCAGAACTCACCGTGCAATCCTTCCCTTTTGCCTTTGCCAGCGCTTTAACCCTGAACCATGCCAAGGCGCCGCTCGATGACCTAAACTTCCGTTTGGCATTAAACTATGCCGTTGATCGCGAAGCGATCATCAAGGCTGTGCTCTTTGGTCACGGCGAACCAGCAACGAGTTTCCTGCCCAAAGGTGTGATGTATTGGGATGAGACCGTACCCGGATTCAAATATGATCTGGAGAAAGCCAAAGAGTATCTGGCCAAATCCAAGTATGCCAGTGGTGCTGAGTTCGAAATCTGGACGACGCCCACCAGCGTCACGGGTAACGCTACGGCCACTGCGCTGCAAGGCATGTGGAGCAAATTGCCGGGCGTTACCGTCAAGATTGTACAGTTGGAAAGTGGTGTCTTGACCGATCGCCGTAACAAAGGTGAGCATTGGATCACCGTGGGCGGCTTCTCCAGTGATGTCGTTGACCCCGACGAGATCACCAACTGGTTTGTCACTGGTTATATTCATCAGTTTACCAATGCCGATATCTCTGGGGTGCAGCCGTTGATTGCGCAGGCCCAGGTCGAACCCGATGCGGCGAAACGCAAGCAAATGTACGGTGAAGTCCAACATTGGGTCTGGGAAAATGCCTACACGGTTAGCCTTTATTACACGGCCAACAATTGGGGCGTCTCCAAAAAGGTCAGGGATCTGTGGGTAGATCCGGTCATGGGCCTGCGCCTGCAAGAAGCTTCGATCGTACCGTAGATGGAATTAGGAGCCTCACCCCCGGGCCCCTCTCCTGAAACCGCTCTTCCGTTCAGGAGAGGGGCCCGGGGGTGAGGCTCCTACCGCCACCACTCACTGACAGAGGATATTTTGGGTATCTACATCCTAAGAAGGCTCGTTCAACTAATTCCGGTCTTGATCGGCGTCAGTGTGCTCGTCTTCTTCATGATTCGCCTGATCCCCGGCGACCCGGCCAACGCGATGTTGGGCGAGCGAGGCACGGCTGAAGCGCGCGTGCAGATCCGCGAGGCGTTGGGGCTTGATAAGCCGATTTACGTGCAGTATGGCATTTTCGTAGCGCGGTTGCTGAAAGGTGATCTGGGCAATTCATTTGTCCTGCACCGGCCAGCCATGCCCCTGATCCTCGAACGTTTCCCGCGCACCCTTTTTCTTTCCTTCTATGCGATCATTCTCAGTGTGTTGTTGGCCTTTCCCCTCGCCCTGCTCTCTGCGCTCAAGAAAGATACCTTAATTGACCAGATCATCCGTGGCGGCGTCACTCTGACACTTTCGATGCCCAGTTTCTGGATCGCACTTTTGTTGATCATCACCTTTAGTGTCAAGTGGCGGATTTTTCCCTTTGCTGGTTATGGGAAAAACTGGCAAGAGCACATTAGCTATCTTTTCCTGCCCGCGCTTTCGATTGCGCTGGCGGGCAGCGCTGTCTTAGTGCGCAATTTGCGGGCTGTGCTGCTCGGCGTACTGCAATCGGATTATGTGCGGACGGCGCACGCCAAAGGTCTAACGTTCCGCACGGTCTTTACCTGGCATGTGTTGCGCAACTCGCTGATCTCTACCGTCACGCTGGTGGGGCTGCGCGTGGCTTATTCTGTGGGCGGGGCGGTGATCATTGAGACGGTCTTTGCCATCCCCGGCCTGGGGCGCTTTCTGCTCGACTCAATTTTGGCGCGCGACTATCCGGTCGTCCAAGCCATCACCCTCTTACTGGCATTTTTGGTTATTTCTATCAATCTTTTAACCGATGTCGTCTACGCATTGGTCGATCCGCGAGTGCGCTATGATTAATACGGAAGAACGCCAACCAGTTGGGGCTGCGCTCTCGCTCAAAAAACAACCAACCTTAGCCGTCAGCCGCCCACGTTGGAATCGGCTCAACCGCAATCTCACGATTGGAACGGGTTTGGTGCTCCTAGTCTTTCTGATCGCCTGGATTGGACCGCTCTTTTTATCGTATGATCCAATCATGCAAGATTTGAATGTGGCCATGCAAGGTCCAAGCCCTGACCATCTGTTGGGCACCGATCAATTTGGCCGTGACGTGCTCACGCGCATTCTCTATGGCCTGCGCATTGACCTGCAATTCGGCATCTTCGCCACGGTTTATACTTTGGTCTTCGGCGTGGCCATTGGCGCATTGGCCGGCTATTATGGCGGGTGGACCGATACCATTCTGATGCGCTTCCTCGACATGCTGATTGCCTTCCCGCAACTGGTGTTGTCGATTGCGGTCATTGCAATGCTCGGTCAGAGCTTGGTCAATATGTATATTGCGATTGGGATCGTCGGCTGGATTACTTTTGCGCGGCTGGCACGCGGCGAGGTATTGGTGGCGAAGGCCCTGGACTATACATTAGCGGCCAGAACGATTGGCGCCCGTGATGGGCGAATTATTTGGCGCCACTTGATGCCCAACGTGATTACACCGGCGATCATCTTTGCCATGTCTGACGTTGTGCTCAATATCCTCTTTGCCGCCGCCCTCGGCTTTTTGGGTTTAGGCATCCAACCGCCATCCCCAGAACTGGGCGCTATGATCGCTGACGGCCGTAAATTTATGCTCTCTACGCCGAATCTGACCACCTTCCCTGGCCTTGCGATCGTCTTCATCGGCGTCGCTTTTAGTATCCTGGGTGATGGCCTGGCGGATTATTTACGACCACAATCATAGAAGGGAGTAGGAAGTAAGGAGTAGGAATTTCTGTTCCCTACTCCTTACTTCCTACTCCTTACTTCCTACTCCTTACTCCTGACCACTTAAAAAGAAAGGATTCTCATGAAAGTCTTCCTCTCAGTTGACATTGAAGGCGTGGCTAGTGTGACCCATCGTGATCACACGAAGTTGGAGGGCCTAGAGTATGAGACGGCGCGCCGTTGGATGACGGAAGAAGCCAATGCCGCGATTGAGGGGGCATTGGCGGCGGGTGCCACGGAGATTGTCGTCGCCGACTCGCACGGCCACATGCGCAACCTGCTGCCCGACCTATTGCATCCTGATGCATTATTGATCCGTGGTTCGCCGCGTGCGCTGAGCATGATGGACGGCCTGGATGAATCCTTTGCTGCGGCCTTTTTCATCGGCTATCACGCGATGGCCGGTGACGCGCTGGGCATTCTGGCGCATACCTATCTGGGCATCTCTGTCTATTCAGTGCGGCTCAATGGGATCGAAGTCGGCGAGTCGGGCCTCAATGCCGCCATCGCCAGCCATTTTGGCGTGCCAATTGCCCTGGTGAGCGGTGATGATCGGCTGGCGGCGGAGATCGAAGCCTTGCTGCCTTGGAGCGAGCGGGTGATCACCAAATGGGCGCTTAGTACGGTTTCGGCAAAAAATCTAAGCCCCATGCGCGCCCAACAACAGATCCGCGCCGGTGCCCAACGGGCCTTGGCGCGGCTGGTCGAAATGAAACCCCTCGCCCTCGCCAAACCGCTCCACCTAGAGGTGGATTTTATCCGTCCGATCCAGGCGCAACTGGCCGCCGACATTCCAGGCGTCAAATGGATCGGTGGCCGCAAAGTCAGTTACACCAGCCCTGATATGCTGGAACTAACCCGTGTCTGGCGCGTCATGCTCAACCTTAGCATGGGCGAACGTTTTGTCTGATCAAGCGGGCGCAGCTTGCCGCGCCTCTACTACAAAATAAAAACGGGCTAGATGCTTGGATATGCATCTAGCCCGTTTTTATTCACTTAAGCCCTTGCTGCTCTATACACTGAGCAACAGGAGCACGAACTACTTTTTCACAAGCGGGAGGAAGATGCCCGACGAAGTATTCTGTTCGCTGTCGTCCTCAATCGCTGCTTGTTGGGCGGGCGGTCCAGCCACAGTCGGTTGAGTTGGATCGGCATTGGCACTGGCGGCGCTCGCAGCCGTGGCGGCTACGATGTCTACATCGGTTGCCGGCGCCACCGTAATCGTAAAGCGAGAATTGACCACAGCCCTTACCTCAATCTGATACTTACCCGACGTACCGCTGCCGGGGATAATCACAGATTCTGGCGTCGTCCCGTTGTTGGCGCTCACAGCGATGCGCGCGGCGTTCGGGTTGGTGAAGTCGTCAAAGACCGCGACATCCACATCGCCAAATTGCGGTGTAAAGGTCAGCTTCAGGTTTTGACCGGCGGCCAACGGAATGCGGAAGATCCGCACATCGTTGCGATTCAGGTCAATCGGCGTACTCGGCACGAAGCTGATGAAGTCGAAGCCCGGCCGGCGCGAGATGTTGCCGGCCTTATCTTTGACCCAGACGAAGGCATAGGCTGTACCAGGCACGTCCGGCAGATCCGTGGTAACGATAAAGCCGTCACCCGACAGGGCCGGTAGGGCAGCGAATTGACAGCTCGTTTCTACCCAGCGGCGCGCCACGTTGTCATAGTAGTAGCGCACGATACAGAATTGATCGACGCCACTCGCCGCCGCGCCATTAGCGCCGGCCAGATCGCTGGCCTTGATCTTGATGCGAACGTTCTTGCTCTGCGTGATCGCATCGGCCTCGTTGAATGGATCCGGATCGTCGCTGATGAAGACACCATCCACCTTGGGTGGCGTGTTGTCAGACGGCTGGTTGCGCAGACGCACCTGGCGGCTGGCACTGTTGTCGCCTTCGTTATCTTCCGTCAATTTATCATCCGGATCGACAGTCACCGTGATCTTGCCAACGTTGCTGCTCGGATTGGCCGGAATCTTCCAAGTGGTCGTGATCACCGCTTGGCCGAAGTCCTGATTGAAAGCGCTGGCCGGAATGGTGAGATCAACGGAGGCCGGGCCATCATTCTGGTCAAGCGCAATGCGTACTTTCAAGCCGGGCAAACCTAAATCGGTGATCAGGTCGGCCAGGTCGGCCTTGGTGCCAAAGAGCGAGATATTGGCGCCCACGACTACCTGACTGCCCTTGAAGACAGTCGGCGGATCGATGAAGATATCATGCGACTTGACCACAAGATTGGTTGGGAATGGTGTGTCGGCATCCAGTGTCTTCAACCATTCGACCACGGCAGCCTGCTTGTTGGGATCGGTCAGCGGATCGGTCTGGCCCGCCTTTAACCCCGCTGCGCGGTGATTCGGGTTTGCCAACACACAGTTGAGCGTTTCACAGGCACCGTTGTGATAGTAAGGCGGCACGTGCCAGATGGCGAGCAGCGATGGAATGTTGAAGCCCGCGCCCTTGCCGTTGTTATCAAAGTCAAGCCCTAAAGCATCCTTACCCGCCGTATCCTTCTCGACCGCGCCGATTAACGGTTGGCCTGGGATCGGGTTGGGCGGGATGGCGCCAGCCACGTTCAAGTTGTATGACTTGATATCGAACAAGAATTTCGGCAAGAACTGCCCGGCATTTGGGTCGGGCGGCGTGCCAGCGCCGTTCGTGTCGGCTTCGGTTGCGACATCTGCCGCCAGCGGTGGCGATGGGAAGTTCTTGTTGCTGATCGTCCACTTCGTGCCACCATGACACTTCTGGCAGCCAGACTGGAAGAAGAGGCGTCGCCCCTGCTTTACCGTGCTCACATCGAGACCGTCAGCCACTTCATCACTGGTCAATGCGCCGTTGGGCGTGCGCACGTTGAAGCGCACCCACTCCTTCACGGCATCCAACGCAGCCCAAGCGGTGCTGCTGCCGGGTAACTTCACTTGAAGTTGCTGACGTCCGGCATTGGCAATCGGCAAGAAGGGTGCAACCACTGCGGGCGCAGCGTTGATATTACCGGTGTCGCTGATGATCAGGCCGTGGTTGGGGTCAAGCACGGGCGGGGGACCGGCGCTCAACGGGCCAGGGCCAGAGACATTGCGGATGTTCAGTTCGAAGTCTTGCACTTCGTCGAAGATTGCCGAGTAGTTGAGGATGCGCTGGTCATCTGGGTTGTGCGGGCTCCAGGTGCCATTTAGCGGAATAGATTTGCGCGGGCCAGAGCCGAATTGCCAAATGTTGCCGTCGGTGAGACCGGCAAAGTGACAACTGGCGCAGTTTTGCCAGCCCTCGCTGGAAAGCCGATCGAGCTTGGCGTCATCGTTAAAGCGCCCGCGTGAAGCGAAAAAGATCTCGGCGCCTACGTGCAACTGTTCATCCTGTGAACCAGGATTGGGCAGGCTGGTCAGCGAGATCACGCTTTCGAGCGTGTCGCTGGTCAGGTTAACAATCGAGACGTTGCGCGAGAGATAGTTCATCACAAAGGCGCGGTCGTTGCGGATCACAATGCCCAGCGGATTCTTGCCCGCATTGCGCAAATTTTGCCCACTGGTCAACGGATTCTTCGGGTCATTCAGATCGATATAGCGCGTGGTGCTGATGCCGCTGGTAAAGTCGAGCTTACCCACGGCGTCTACACTAACCTTGACCAGCAAGTCACTGCCTGCCGACACCACATAGCCGGCGCCGGTGCCGATCTGGTTGGTAAAGGCGATTGCCCAGACATTGGCAAAGAATAGTTTGGTCTTGCCCGCCTCGGGGACACGTGCGCCTAGGTGCAAGTTCTTGAATTTGGCGGTGCTGGCGTCGGTTGGCGTGCCAGTGGCGACGTTGTCCAACACGTTGACAAAGGCGTGCGTGTCTACGTTGAAACGAAGCGGCCCCGATGGCGACGAAGCAATGTTGGGTAGGTAGGCCTGTTCGCCACGAATGACAATACTCTGCAACTGATTGGGATAGGCACTGGTCACATTTGCGTTGTTGGGAATCTTGAATCCACTATCTTGGGCGCCAATCTCAACTTTGGTCGTTGGTACATAGTCGGTGATAGTGGTGGACGCCGTATTAATGTTTAGCTGGCAGACCACGCCCACCTTGCCATCATCAGTGCCCTGCTTGGCATTTGCCCCGCCCGTAAAAGAGAGGAAGCGCGTCACATAGAGGCGGTCGTTGTTTAGCGTCACCGCCAGCCCACGCGGCTGGAAGTGACGTTGCTGCTCGGCGGGTGTTGCACCGTTACATAGGCTGGTGCGCAAATTCACAGCGCCAATCACATTTTGTGTACTGGTGTCGATGACCGAGATCGTATCTTGCACGCTGTTGGCCACAAAGATGCGCTTGCCATCGGGCGATGCGACAATGTTGTAAGGTTCAGCACCCGTGACAACGGTTTTTTGCACGGCAGCGGTGATACTGCTGGCATTGCTGGCGGTGACGTTGATCACCGTTACGCTGTTGCTGGCTGGATTGGCGATGTAGGCGCGATATTGGCCCGCGCCGTTACCTACATCCAACGCCACACTTTGTGGTTCGCGCCCAACTTTGATGTTGGCGATCACGCTTGGCGTGCCAGCGAGATTGCCAAGCACAGAGACGCTGTCATCATCTGGATTGACGACCCAGATATGATTTTTGTCGGCGGACTGGGCTATCGGGCTGGAATAGGTGGGTGTATCGAAGGCGCTGATACTATCGGGCGCGGCTGCCACACTAGCTTGCGCCCACATGCTGGATGAGGTCTGCAACACCAGTGTCATTATCAGGCCACAGACGAGCGTTCCGCTGGTAACCCAGTCGCGGTAACGCTTAAAATAAGTTGCTTTTTTCATGCTTTTCTCCTGTGTGCGTAATTCTACTAAACACTGAAACAAACGGGTTGGGTTGATCGATCTGATTTTGAGTTCTCACCTCCTTCTGTGCGGAAAATAAGACGCAAAGATGGCAGATAGCAAGTAATGCTCGTTGCGAGCATGGCAATGCCCGCAACGGAAGGGTGCATCGATTGATTTCAATTACTTGTTACAATGCGTAACGATACTCGAAAGTACACGCTGGCGCTGCCAACCCAGGATAGAAGTTTGAGTACCCAAAGTGTGTTCGCAAAGCCTAACTAAAGTAAGTAAGCGTGCCTGACACAAGGTAGGGAGCTATATTCAGGATTCATGATGATTTAATGCCTGGTCAGCCCATATTTAACCGCGTACAATGCAGCCTGGGTGCGGTCTGTCACCTGAAGTTTGGCGAGAATGGTGCTGACATACCCTTTGATTGTGCCTTCGGTCAAGAAGAGCGTGGCGGCGATGTCACGGTTGCGATAGCCCTGGGCAATCAAACGCAAGACATCCAGTTCGCGCTCGGTCAAATCTTTAAATGGTGAATGGGTCGCCTGGTGCATTAACGCACGCTGGGCGCTGGGGTGCAAAGTGGGTTCGCCGCGCGCCGCGGCGCGGATCGCGAGCAGCAATTCCGGCTTGAGCAGATCTTTGAGCAGATAACCAATCGCACCGGCTTGAATGGCCGCGTTTACAGTCCGCTCATCGCTGGCCATGGTCAAAACTACGATCTGGCTGGCCGGGCTGGCTTGGTGCATCTGGCAGATCGTTTCAATCCCATCCGGCGCAGACGTCAGCAAATCGACCAAGATCACATGCGGCTGCAAACAACCAGCCAGATGAATGGCTTCTGCACTGTGATCCGTTTCCCCAACAATCCACATTTCGCGTTCTTGCCCAAGCAGGGCGCGCACACCGGCGCGCACAATCGTAGATTGGTCGACGAGCAAGATACGAATAGTTGAGGTCAATCCATCGTCGCCGACTGATGGATAATCGCGCGCGATAGCATAGTTATGATGGTTGGTGGGCGCTTCTGGGCGCGGCTTTTGGCGCGTCGGGAGCACAGGCATTGTGTACCCATCCTGTGCAATCTCTTGCCAAAGCACAGGCGCGCTGGTAAAAGCTTCGGGCGCGATCGTCTGGCCGATGAGCCGATAATTTTCTTTTAGCATAGTTACCCCCTAGAAATCTGATCACGATCATTTCAAGGTATTGACTTGTTGTGTGTAGGGTAACAAAACTAGCGTTTGAAAACCGTTTCCCCAGCGTTTATCGAAGCTGAATTTACAGAAATAACCGTTTTATGGTTGGGGGAGCAAGACTAGAAGCGAAAACATTATCGTATCCTTCGCGATGAAATCGCAGGATTGACGATTCGATGAATGGAAGAAGTTGGCGATGTAGGGTGACGAATATATTTTTATGTATTTTTATATATATTTAAAAATGGTCATTCCCAACCAAATCACCATTTTAAGGATACATGTTTTCTTGTGTCGTGTCAATAAGCAAGCGAAAATAGGGGGTGGAGTTCAGATTTTGGACGGGGGGTGAGGCTCCTTGCTACGCTCGTTTTCCCAAAATCTGAAATCCACCCGGTTTAAGGGAAATTTTTGGCTTAGACCGAGATTATACAGAAAGTTGTTTGCTATAAGCTGATGAGTGATAAGTGATGAGTGAAGGTTGACAATCACTCATCACTTATCAGCATTACGCGCGCTGCGCCAATTGCCACTCGCGGCCGGGCAGATCAATCCGGAACGTCTCCACATTGCCGCGATCCGCCACCGTCACATAGGCGGTGCGCCCGTCTGGCCCACCCAAGGCGATATTGGTACACTTTTTGCCAGCTAATTCAATTTCCAGCAATAACTCGCCTTGGGGCGACACCTTGGCGATCACACCTTTGCCCCAGCGTGTCACATATAAATTGCCGGCCACGTCGCAACGCATGCCGTCCATTGCAAAATCTGGGAATTGAATCAGCAGGCGCTTGTTGCTAATTTCGCCGGTGGGCGACAGATCATAGGCCCAAATATTGCGTTGCACCGTCTCATTGACATAGAGCGTCTGCTCATCCGGGCTGACTTCTAGGCCGTTGGTTGTGCCCATACCCGTTTCCAACAGCGTGATCTGGCCGTTCGTATCGACGCGCCAGATTTGCCCCCAAGAACCTTTCCAGTTGGGATCGCTGGCCAAGATAATATCGTTGGCCATGATCGCAATGTCATTTGGTTGATTCATCGTCGGCTCGTGGCCATGCACCGAGATCGCAGCATTGCGTTCGGCCAACGAAGTTGCTTGGCTACAGGCTTGCATGTCGACGCGCAGCACATTGTGATTGGTATAATCGGCAATAAACATGGCACCCGCCCGGTTAAAACGAATGCCGTTGCCAATGCTACCGTTCGGCAATTCCAAAAAGACACTCGCCTCCCCCTGCGGCGTCACCTTGCCAATTGTATGTTGACGGGCAAAGTTAACCGCGTAGAGGTTGCCAGCGCGATCACAGCCGGGACCTTCAATGCCATCCGTAAAAATGTTTAGCTCAGTAAAGTCGCGACTTTTAAATTGTTGGTTATCCATATTCACCTTCTCATACGATGCAAAGTTTGATCAATCATGCGATGACGCTGACAGCCTGTGAGCGCCACTAGTACAGCGTTGGCTAAATTATGCGGGTTTAGCCGTAGGTCAGCGCTTGCAGCGTGACGAGTTGGTAATACCCGAAGATCAGGGGGCTTCCCGCGGCTTGTCACGCTGCAAGCGCTGACCTACGAATTCCCATCATAATCTCGATTACAGTGTACTATACTGAGTTCAGAATGAAACCCGGCGTTTTCGTCAACGATCTTCCTGGAACCCTTCAGGCTCTTCAGGGTAATCGAATCGATCGGTGACCCCTTCCAGGAAGATTAGAACGCCGGTTCTCAACTTGATTTGAGTAT
>JBBQBY010000174.1:0-12685 GCA_038318235.1 Caldilineales bacterium | reverse complement strand
TCTTTTTTTTTCTTGTGGGTGGGGGGGTTTTTCCCCCCGCGGGTGTTGGGTAACCCCACCTTTTGGGGTTAACAACCCCCCCCCAACGCGACCCATTATTTCGCTTAACTGAATGGCAGTGAGGGTTAGGGTGGGGTCTTTTTCTGTCCCATAGTATCACAAAAAGTAATCGCTCTACCAAAGACCCTACAAGAACATTGTAGGGTCTTTCATTTGCGGTTGTCAGGGCTGTAATTTTGGTTGAGCAATCACGTGACGTGTGATAAAATGCCAGACCAGATATTGTCGCCATTTTTGCTGTCTGCCACCCACAAGTTGTCCAAAGAAGGAATCTAAATCATGCTTGACCCAAGCTATCTGCTCACTGATGACCAGATGCGTCAGTTTATTTCTCATGGCTATCTGGTGCTCAAAGCTGATTTTCCTAAAGAATTTCACGAGACCATGCGCCGCAAGATTGAAGAAGTTATGGCGAAGGAAGGCAATCCAGGGAATAATATTTTGCCGCGGGTGCCCGAAATTCAAGATGTCTTCGACCATCCGACGGTGAGTGGTGCGTTGACCAGTGTGCTCGGCCCCAATTATATTATGCACCCGCATCGCCACGGTCATTACAGTGAACCGGGGCGTAAGACCCAGACCTGGCACAAGGATAGCTATTGGGGTCATGCCAAGGTGCGCAATCATCATCCGTGGTGGGCGATGATCTTCTATTTTAACCAAGATGTGGTAGAAGAGATGGGGCCATCCGCCATTATGTCAGGCACCCAATATTATCATGCGCGCCCCGGCGATGAGAGCGAGGTCGAAGCGCACGTGTTAGGCGAAGCGGGGACCCTGGCTTTGATCCATTATGACATTTGGCACAAGGGCACTGCCAACATTTCGGATCGCAACCGCTCGATGCTCAAATTCCAATTTGTGCGGATGGAACGATCCCAAACGCCCACCTGGAATAACACGCGCTTGGATTGGACGCCGATGAATGGCGAAGGCCCCACCAACCAACATGAGGTGCTCTGGCAACACCAATGGCGCTGGTTGTCGGGTCAAGCGGCAACCGATGGTGTGGTAGACGGCGCAGATCATCCGCCAATCGGCAATCTGATCAATGCGCTAATGCATACTGATCGACGCGTGCGGTTGCGCGCAGCGGATGCCCTGGGTTTGCTTGGGCAGGCCGCCGGAGATGCGATCCCAGCCCTAGTTGCGGCCTTAGATGATGATTATGAACCAGTGGCGATCAACGCGGCCTATGCATTGGCCAACATGGGTACGGATGCAATTACACCTTTGACCGGGGTCTTACGCGCCGCATTCCAAGCAGGTGCATCGTCTAAAGATGCCGCACGCAATGCTGCTTATGCGCTCACTGCGCTGGGGCCAGTTGCGGTGCCGGCCATGGCGGGTCTGCTCAGCCACGAATCGGAAAGTGCGCGCGGCTATGCGGCCTATGTTTTAGGCGAAATTGGTCCAGCCGCCGGTCAGGTGGTTCCAGCTTTAGTCAAGCTGGCCAACGATGAATCCGAATGGGTGCGCCGCAACATGGTCGAAGCCCTAGGCACAATTGGCGAGGCCACAGACGGCCTGGTCGCCACATTAACGCACGCTCTGGCCAAAGACGCCGACGCACAGGTGCGGTTTACAGCGGCCTTGTCATTGGCGCGATTGGGCGCACAAGCCGTGGGCGCGGTGCCAGCGTTACAACAAGCGTTGAAAGACGAAAACCGCTACGTGCGCGCCAACGCCGTCGATGCGCTGAACCGGATTGGTACACCCGAGGCCAAAGATATTTTGATCCATTATCTGCTCGCGGCGCGTTGGTGCCCCAGCACAACGCCGGAGAATTTATTTTGATGTGTGATGAGTGAAGCGTGACAAGTGAGGAGTGATCTAGACTGAAGTCAATGTAAAAAGCGGCGTTTTGCCGGCTGGCGAGCCCAGACCCCCACCTAACCTCCCCCTGCTGGGGAGGAACTGATGCTTCGTCTGTCCCGTGACGGTTCCCTCCCCTTACCAGGGGGGAGGGTTAGGGTCACTGCGATTAAGTTAAGCGAAATGATGGGTAGTGTAGGTGCGGTTTGTAACCGCACCTACACATCCTTACCTTAATGGCAGTGAGGGTTAGGGTAATTCTCCGCTTTTCGTTCTGATTTTGGTATAGCAACGCGATTCTTTGCTTTTGCGCTGGGTTAAAACCTGCTGACAATAGGAAGTCGGGGCCGCTTCAGTAGAAGCGTCCGCTTCTACTGAAGCGCAACCCCCTGGGTGCAGGCACTAAATGCTCAGTCGCCGGGCGCCCCTTGGGCGCGACTTCCTGCCCTATCAGCCGACCATTTTAATGGCCCAGGCCAAAGTGGCACGTCGCTAGAAACGTGATAACATCGTCAACCCTCACTCATCACGCTTCACTGATCACACTCGATCCACTTGTGCAAAAGGAGTTTCAAAAGATGACCACTTCAAACCGCCCGCGTCTCTCTGTCTCCAGTTGGAGTCTACATCGTTCGCTAGGCCGGCCTAAGATCTATGGCCCCGACGCCGCTGGGCCACAAAACGCGACGCCTACCAGCACCGCGGCCTTTACGCTCTTAGAATTGCCGGCGCGCATTGCGGCAGCGGGCATTCACACCCTAGAGATCTGTCATTTTCATATCCCCAGCCGTGATCCTGCTTATCTGCAACAATTGCGCGCCGCCATCGAAGCCGCCGGCGTGGAATTCTGGGAATTGCTGATCGATGCAGGTGATGTTACGGATGCGGACCATGCGGAACGCGATATTGCCTGGATCGAAGGTTGGATCGATGTGGCCGGTGCACTAGGCGCCAGCCGCGCCCGTGTGATCGCTGGTAAAGCCGAACCGAGCATCGCCGCGTTGACCACCAGTCAGCGCGCCCTGGGTCGCTTGGCCCAATATGCCCAAGCGCGCGGCGTCCGCTTGATGACGGAAAACTTCTATGCCCTGACCTCGAATCCCGAAGCTGTGCTGACCTTGCTTGATGGGCTCAAAGGCGAAGTTGGGTTGTTGGCGGACTTTGGCAATTGGAAAGGGCCACAGAAATATGCTGACCTGGCCAAAATTTTTCCACGCGCCGAGGCCTGTCATGCCAAGTGTCATTTTACGGCGCCCGGCCAAATGGAGCGGGATGATTATGTCCGCTGTCTTGAACTAACCCGCGACGCCGGTTTCGCTGGCCCTTACACCTTGATCTACGATGGCCCCGGCGATGATGAATTTGAGGGGCTGCGGCTGGAAGCGGAAGTGGTGGCCGCGTATCTGTAAGCTGGTAATTTGTGCTCAACGTGATCGGCACTTGACACATCAGCGAGCCGATAGGTCATGTCACCAACACACGATAACGGGAAGTGCCAGTCACGTTTGACCCACTCAGCAAGGATATCTTCATGCGCAAAATAATGCGCGTTCTGGTTATATTTGTGCTCGCGCTCGCGGTCTATTGGGGCACAGCCGTCTGGTTTAAAGGAACGGATACGCCAGACACAGCCTACTTCAACCATTTGGCGGATGCCTTCCTCAACGGTCAGCTCTATCTAGCCCAGCCGCCTTCGACCCACGATCTAACCCTCTATAATGAACATTGGTATGTGCCTTTCCCCCCATTGGCCGCGCTGTTAATGCTGCCGTGGGTCGCGCTGGCCGGGTTGCCGGCGGTGCAGACCGTGCTCTTCTGCGCCATCTTTGGTGCGCTCAATGTGACGCTGATCTATCTTATCCTCGATGGCCTTACGCAACGGGGCTGGAGTAAACTTAACACCACCGACAATTTATGGCTGACGCTGCTATTTGGCCTGGGCAGCGTACACTGGTATATGGCAACAATTGGCTCGGTCTGGTTTGTCGCGCAGATTTGCACGGTGACGTTTGTGGCGCTGGCAGTCTGGATTGCGATCTGGAGACCGCTCGGGCGCGGTTCACCCTGGCTGGCGGGCTTGGCCTTAGGCCTGGCAATGACAGGTCGCCCCAATCTCGCCTTGACCTGGATTTTGCTCCTCGGCATCGGCGCCATGCATCTGCGCACAAAGGAAGGGCAAGTGGCATGGCCGGCATTGATCAGATGGGCCATCGCTTCGGCAATCCCGCCGTTGGTGGCCGTTGCCGGCTTATTGCTCTATAACAGAGCCCGTTTTGGCAACCCACTCGATTTCGGCTATCTGACCGAAAATGTGGCGGATCGTCTCAAGGAACTACTCGACACGTACGGCCAATTTAATCTCTATTATGCCCCGAAAAACTTCTGGGCCATGTGGTTGGCCGGCCCGCAATGGGATGCCAAGCTCAATTTCTGGAAACCGGACGGCCAGGGCATGAGCCTGCTCTTGACAACGCCAGCACTAATTTATCTGGCGCGCGCCCGGCGATTTTCGGCCTTGACGATGAGTGCCTGGGTGACTGTAGCCATGCTGCTTGTGCCACTCCTGCTCTATTACAATACCGGTTGGTACCAGTTTGGCTATCGCTTCAGCCTGGATTTTATGATTCCAGTCATGGTTTTGCTCGCCATCGCCGCCGATGAACGGACCACTTGGTCGCTGCGCGCTTTGATTCTGGTCGGCGTGGTGGTCAATTTATATGGCGTGATTTGGTGGTATACAAACTGATTTGGGTCGCACGATTTTTAAAATTGTATGGCCTTTATTTTGATTGACACAATTTTATTTATAAAGGGAGGAGATCATAATGAGCGGTAAATTTACGCTGGCAAGCCAGGTTGAACGTGACCAATTGGACTGGGGATCGCTGGGTTGGATCAGCCGACCGGCCAGCACGAACGCCAAAGAACTCGTGGTCATCGAAGTCAACTTCTTGCCCGGCTTTGGCCACAACTTTCATAAACACCCCGATCAAGAAGAGGTGATCTACGTCGTCGAGGGTGAGATTGAGCAGTGGCTAGAGCAGGACAAACGCATCCTGAAGCCGGGTGATTCGATCTTTATTCCCGCCGATGTGGTCCATGCCTCATTCAACATCGCCGATAAACCGGCCAAAGTCCTAGCCATTCTCGCGCCCTGTGTGACGGATGCCGGTTATGTCTCGGTCGAGATGGCGGACCAGGAGCCGTGGAAAAGTTTGCGGTGAAGCTGTCGGAATTAGGAATTAGGAAGTAGGGAGTAGGAAGTAGGAAGTAGGGAGTAGGAATTAGGAAGTAGGGAGTAGGAAGGGAAGCAGCTTTTTAATCCCATCGCCTTAATCCCGATTCGTTACCAATTTTCAAGCCACATAATGGAGCAAATAACATGGAATTATTAAAAGAACTTTGTGAAACATCGGGGATTCCTGGCTTTGAAAGCCGGCTACGCGCAATTGTCCGGCGCGAATTAACGCCGGTGGTCGACGATCTGACGGTGGATGCGCTCGGCAATTTGATCGCCGTCAAACGGAAAGCAGGGGCGCCCAAGCTGATGATCGCGGCGCACATGGACGAAATTGGCTTTATCGTCTCGCACATTGACGACAAAGGTTGGGTGCGCGTTGTCGGCCTGGGTGGCCATGATCCGCGCAACATGATGGCGCAGCGGGTCACGGTTTGCGCGCCGAATGGCGACTTACCTGGCATTTTGCATCCCGGCGTAAAACCGCCGCATATTCAAACCGAAGATGATCGACGCAAACAGTTGCAGATCAGTGATTTCTTTATCGATCTGGGGCTACCCGCGGCGCGTGTCAAAGAATTGGTGCGGATTGGGACGCCCGTGACCGTGCAGCGGGCCTTTACAGAAATCGGTGACTGCGTTTCGTGCAAAGCCTTGGATGATCGCGTGGCGCTCTACATCATGATCCGCGCCATGCAGCAGGCCAGTCAATTTGGTTTTGAAACCTACGCGGTCGCGACCGTGCAAGAAGAGATCGGTTTGCGCGGTGCGGGCACCAGTGCGTTTGGTGTATATCCCGATGTGGGCATTGCGCTGGATGTGACCGTGGCGGCCGATATTCCAGGCGTGCCCGAACACGAACGCGTCACCCAGGTGGGTAATGGGGTGGGCATCAAAATCCTGGATTCGTCGGCGATTTCGCACCCCGGCTTGGTGGCTTTTTTGCAAACCCTGGCGCAGCAGCGAAACATCCAATGGCAGCCAGAAATCTTGCCCCGCGGCGGCACCGACGCGGGCGCCATGCAACGCATCCGCGCCGGCGTACCCGTGGCCACCCTGTCGATTCCAACGCGTTATCTGCATACATCGGTTGAGTTGTTGCACAAAGCCGATGTCGAAGCAACGGTCAAATTGCTAACCGCCTTTATCGAAGAAGGCAATACGGTTGATTTAAGTTTAGTTTAATAAGAGGTTGTCACTTTATCTTTTTGTCATCCTGTCATTACCAGGGGTTGTTCATGTCCACAAACGAATTTCTTGTGCTCGGTGGGAGCGGTAGCCCCAAACTCACCCAAAAAATCTGTGAGTATCTTGGGGTGCCGCCAGCCCGGCGCGATGTGATGCTTTTTTCCGAAGGCAATACCTTTGTACGCGTGGGTGAAAATGTGCGCGGGCGTAATGTCTATCTGGTGCAATCGACCGTCTTCCCGACCAACGACCACTTTATGGAACTGCTCTTTTGGATCGATGCGCTCAAGCGTGCCAGTGCCGAATCGATCACCGTTGTTATGCCCTACTTCAGCTATGCGAAGGGTGACAAAAAAGACGAACCGCGCGTCTCAATTCGCGCCCGCGTCTGTGCCGATGCGATCGAAGTGGCGGGCGCCAATCGTGTTGTGACTATGGATCTGCATGCGCCGCAGATTCAGGGCTTCTTCCGCATCCCCGTCGATGATCTCTATGCTTTGCCCATTCTGGGGGCGGCGATTAAACGCAAAGCGCTTGCCAATCTCGTGGTCGTTTCGCCGGATACGGGCTTTGTCAAACAGGCGCGCAAATATGCGAACTTTCTGAATGCGACATTGGCGATTGGCTACAAAGAACGCAAACATCACGACGAGCGCGCCGAAGTCCTGGAAATTATCGGTGATGTCCAAGGCAAAACCGCCCTAATCGTCGATGATTTCACAATTTCCGGTGGCACTTTGGTCGAAGCCTCTAAGCGCTTGTTGGAACAAGGCGCAACGTCGGTTTACGCCGCGGTCACCCACGGCGCATTCACGCCCGGCTCCATGGAACGGATCAGCGCCAGCCCGATCCAACAGTTGCTGGTCACCGATTCGATCGAAACCCAACCCGTGCAGTTCTGCGAAAAGATCGAAGTCGTCTCCGTCGCGCCACTTTTTGGCGAGGCGATCCGGCGCATCCATGATCGGGAAAGTATCAGCGTTTTATTCCCGAAGTGAGCTTGACCAACCATTTGTGCGCTTGGTGCTAAAGCAACTGAGCGGGCCTGCATTTTCCGAACAGACAGCTTCCCAAAACAGAAAGGTTTGACATGAAGATCACTAAGGTGGAAACACTCTTGCTCTCACGCATGCATGAAGTGGAGCGGCAGTGGGTTACCAGTCGTTTCCGGGTTATCAAGGCCGATTGCCCGATCGTGGTCATTCACACCGATGAGGGCTTAACCGGCATTGGCGAGGCGTGCGCCTATGGGGTGCCGCGCCTGATCAGCGAATGGGTCGATTGGTTGAGCATTGAACTGATCGGTAAAAACCCGCTCGACAACCGGATTGTGCCCCACCCGAATGGGCGCTCCTCTGCCCATGACTGTGCCGTTGCCGGCATCGACTGTGCCTTGTGGGATCTGAAAGGTCAGGCCGCGGGCAAACGCGTCAGTGAATTATTAACGGCCAAGCCGCTCGAAAAAGTGCGCCTCTACGCCTCAAGCGGCTGCCGTTACGACTGGCGCATCCGGCCCGAACAGTTGATCGACGAGGCGCTAGAATATATCGATCAGGGCTTGACGGCGATGAAATTCCGGATTGGCACGGAATGGTCGTGGGATGACGTCACCGTCGATCGCTTTTTGGGCCTGGTGCGCGAGTTGGCGCAAACCGTCAACGGGCGCATGGAATTAATGCTGGACGGTAACCAACGCCTGACCGAAGAGCAGGCCTTGCCCATCGCCAAGGAACTGGATCGGCTCGGTTTCACCTGGTTTGAAGAACCGATTCCACAGCTTGATGTCGCGGGCTACGCGCGCCTCAACGCCGCCGTCGATCTGCCGATCACCGGGGGTGAACAATGGACAACGGTCGAGCAATTTCGCCCCTACTTTGAAAAACGCGCCTACGCGATTGTCCAGCCCGACGCCGGTTGGTGTGGCATTACTGAATTAATGCGGATTGCGGAAATGGCCGACCACTACAACGTCGATCTCTGCCCGCACAGTTGGCACAATGGGCTGATGGGCATGGCGAACGCCCACGCTGTAGCAGCCTTACCCCACCCGCGCGTGCTCGAATTGTGCATGATCCAAGGGCCGTTGCAATGGGAAATTTTTGCCGAAAAACCCGTAATCCGGGATGGTTGGTTGACCCTCCCCACCCGTCCCGGTCTCGGCGTTCAACTGGCCGAAGGCTTGACCGAACGCTTCCCGTATATTGAGGGGGATTATATGATTGGTGTCACGCGCTGAAGCGTGATGCGTGAAGCAGTGATGTGCGAGAAAATTAACAATGATTGACCTCTCCCTAACCCTCCCCTGCTGGGGGGGACTGTTTGGTGGACAGACGAAGTCTCTTATTCTCTCCGACCAACTGGCACCTTCCCAGCAGGGGAGGGCGGGGGGAGGGGTCTACATAGCAAGGCGACCAAACACAGAAGGAATTCAATCTAATGGCTCAACCCAGCGAACAAATCGACGTAACGTTACCCACGCCCGACATCGAACTTCCGATCAGTGGACCGGCTTTTCAGCGGCCCGACCCGGCGTTGATCGATAAACTCTATGGCGTGAGCAGCGCCACCGCCAGTGCTATATTGCATAAAATGGGCCTCCGCCAGACCTTTATTCATGGACCGCTGCCACGCAAGCCAGGTAGCAAAGTGGTGGGGCCAGCGGTTACGTTGCAATTTATGCCGCAGCGTGAAGACATTGCTTCGGGCATGGGCCAGGAGAATACGGAGAAGGTCAGCGCACTCTGGGCTGTCTTTGAAACGGTGCAACAAGGCGATGTGTTGGTGATTCAGGCGTGGAATGATCCCTATACCGGCTGTGTCGGTGAGATGTTGACGACTTATTTCAAAGGCCGCGGCGGCATTGGCATGGTCGTCGAAGGCTGTGTGCGCGACTGGCCTAACATTCAAGCGATCGGGCTGCCGCTGTGGACTCAGGGTTTTACGCCCAATTATGCCTCACAGGCGACGCTTTTTCCCTGGGCGTATAATGTGCCCATTGCCGTCAGCCGTGTGTTAGTTCTGCCCGGTGACATTATCATTGCCGATGACGACGGTGCAGTGATGGTCCCAGCCAAAATGGCGGCGCTTTTGGCAGAACATGCGTTGGGACACGAAGAGTGGGAAGTCTTCAGCCGCATCAAGTTGGCCGAAGGTGGAGCGCTGAAGAAGTATTATCCGCTCAACGAAGAAGGTTGGGCCGAGTATGAAGCGTGGCGCAAGGCGAATAATCAGTAAGGTAAGCAGGAGAGATTGGGAGATTAAGGGCAAGTAATCTCTCAATCTCCTAATCTCTTTCTGTTTTCCACCTAATTTGTCGCTTAACGCACATGGGTCCAGCATGTCCAACCCATATTTTTGCCGGGGGTGGCTTCTAGATCTAGCGGCAGATTTGCAGGATAGGCATGGTTGATCAAGCAGGGTATCCAGCGGTCATCCGCTTCAGGTGTCCAACCGATACTATAGAGAAACTGGACAGCACGGAGAAGGGCATTATTCTCCCACGACCAAGCTGGATAGCCGGCGCGTTCGAGAAGTTCGGCCTGTACAACAGCGCCCTGTAAGCCTTCCCAGGGGTAACCTGTTAGCTGTGGCGACCATTGGAATGAACCACCGCGCCGCATATCGTCGGGTATGACGCCATCGATTGAGTGTCCATCTTTTGTGGCGCCAGCGGGGTTGACGCCGACAGGATTCGCCGGATCGGCCTGCCAGGAAAGATCGTCACCAAAACTAAAACCAGTATAGGCAGTCCGGTCACCCAAATAGCCGTGAAAGACAGCCGCGGCGCGGGCCAGTTCATCTTTGTCACCTAGATAAACGGCTACAGCAATTCGCGAAGCACCGGCATGGGTTCCCCAGTTATTAGGCCGCAGTTCATGGGTATTGCGCAGGTCTTTCTTGCCAGTTTCCGCTTCAAATGGTTTGCTTAATAGCTCACGTAACTTTGCTCTAAAATCAACATCCAGACTTGGATTTGCGTTGGACAAACTGATTAAATCAGCGGCAATCACATACGCAGCCAGTTTGCGACCTACAGACAAGGTGCGGCCGCCATCCTCGGTATTATTATGGGTAATAATATCGAGGGCAGCCACCACATCATCCTGATATTTCTGCGCCCCTGTACGAGCATAAACAAGCGCCTTGGCGAGCACGATTGTATTGACATCTGAGTCTTGGTCACCTAATGTTGGCGTGGTAGCCGCCTGATCTGCGGCCGCTTTGATCCGCTCCCACGCTGGGCCCGATGTGGGCAAGCGAGCCAGTTCATCCTGCGAAACCCAGATGCCGTGGGGCAGTGAAGGGCTTGCAATCAGTGGCAAATAGATATGCGCATCGCCAGCGGGCGAAAAGGTGAACGTCTGTAAACTAACCAAGCTAAACACTACATACGCGTGCAGATTTATTTTAGGGCGCACCGCGCACCGTAGACGATAAAATAGGTTCATCAAAAATCTCCTTCTGATATTACCAAAGCGCTCTGCATTATAATGCATTTATCAACGCTTTACTGCTCAGGAGAGATCCTATTGCTATACTCTAAACCTACAATTGCTTAACTCATGATCCGTAGCGGAGATGGTGTAGGGGCATGAGGCGATTGCGGCGGGTGCGGCGCGGCTTGAACCCACCAAGCCGGTTCGCCGTAATCGCCGCGTGCCCGTCTTGGCGGGCGATTCGCTCCTAGGACGGGTACGCAGTCAGCGCCGCGAATCGGTTGCGCTGCTGACTCCATGCCCCTACTCTCTTCTGCCCTTCTTCGGCGTAACCTGTGTTACTTAACGTTAACGAACGGCCAGAAGAGACACACGATGTTGCGTCTCTTCTGGCCGTTCGTTCGTTAGACTTGTCTTCAATTACTCAAGGCAGTTCAGTCAGGCAGACAGGGCTCTCACGCTGTTAATGCGCCAATCAGTTCTGATTGGCAACAAACGGTAAATATAAGCTGTCTTGCAAAGCAACTTCAATGGCCAATGTGGTACTGGCTACCCCTAATTCAGCGTTGACAGGCTCCGCCAGGTGTAGAATAAACACGGTTTGGCCTTGCGCCAGATCGGTGGGCAGAAACTGAACGCTGATTACCTGACTGGTTTCACCTGGTGCGAAGGTCAGTGCACCATTCTCTTGCGTTGCACCGTTCACCCCCGCGCTGCTTGTATAGTTGACCGTGACCGGTTTGCCAGAGGCGGCGCTAAGGGTGACCGGGATCCTCACAACCCCACCATTGGCCTCTACAGTAGCCGTATAAATGGCGGCGCCAAATTGCACGATGGGTGGTTCATCATCATCCAAAATTGTCAAGATCGCATTAGCAGACGCATCCAGCTGAACATTGGTGGGATTGCTTAAGGTAAGATTAACTACTTCATCAGTTTCGTCGAGCGCATCTTGTGTGATGGGGATGATGAATTGCTGACTGGTTTCCCCGGGTGCAAAGGTCAATAGGCCTGTGCTGGCCGTATAATCTTCGTCAGCCACGGCTGTGCCATTGGTGGTACTATATTGCACCGTATTCACGACAGTGGACGGTGTACTGAGCGTCACAGTGATCGTGGCCGTCCCATCATGCTCATTGACGGTGTAATTGGTGCTACTAAAGTTCAGCACTGGTGGGGTCGTGTCGCCAGCCAAGAGTAAGATAGCGTTGGCCGGTGCGCCTAACGTTGCATTACCAGGTGTGCTTAATGCCAGCTTGATCGTCTTGTTCCCTTGTTCAAAGGCGGCGGCTAGCATTGGCACACTAAAGTTTTGGCTCGTCTGCCCTGGCGCAAAGATCAGGGCGCCGTTGCTGCTCTGGTAATCCTTGCCAGCCACGGCTGTGCCATCACTGGTCGCATAGTGAACGGTGACAGTGAAGCTAGACGCTTCGCTAAGCGTTGCCGTGATCGTAGACGCCCCGGCCTGCTTATCCGCAGCATAATGATTACTACTAAAACGCACCACGGGCGGATTATCAACATCTTGAATGGTGAGCGTGGCCTGCGCCAGTGCATTCAGACTGGCGTTGACTGGGCTACTCAACGTTAGATTCACCAGCTCGTCTGGCTCGTCAAGCGTATCGGGGAGGACGTGCACATTAAAACTTTGGCTGGTCTGTCCCGGCGCAAAAGTTAACGTGCCATTGCTAGTCGTGTAATCCTTGCCGGCCGTAGCAGTGCCACTGGTGGTCGCATAATTCACAGTCACGGTCAAGCTCGAGGAAGCAGTCAATATAACACTGATGCTGGCCGCACCACCATTCTCGTCTAGATTATAATTCAGGCTGCTGAATTGCGCAGTCGGCGCCACTGGCGGTATGTCATCATCGACAATCATCAAGCTGGCATCGGTGATGGCCCCAAGCGTAGCATTGCTCGGACTACTCAACTTTAGATTTACCGTTTC
>JBBQBY010000173.1:0-12766 GCA_038318235.1 Caldilineales bacterium | reverse complement strand
TTCAATGTAACCAGATATTCGAGTGTATCACCGGGGCTGGCGGCTTGATTGCCATCCGCATCCACCACAAGCGTAGCTTGCTTGGTGGCGATCAGCGCGAATGAAACCGAAAGCAGGGTGGTGTCCGTGGCCGTGTTATCGGCTGGATTGAGGTCGCTGCCGTTATCAGCATCATCATTTATGCTGGCTGAGTTTGTCACCTGACCCACACCAAGCGGTAAATCGGCATTCACATTGACAGCAAAAATCACCGTGCCAGCTACGCCAGTGGCCAGATTACCCACGACATATGTACAGGCAATGCCTGTACAGTTCCAGCCGGCTGAACTGGCGCTTGGGGCAAAGCTCGTATGATCCGGCACGGTTTCGTGGATCACGACCCCGGTTGCATCCTGGTTGCCGTGGTTGGCGTAGCCCAATGTATAGGCAATATTCTCGCCTGGTTTCACCTTTACATTATTATCGTTCTTAGTCAGGCTCAAATCCGGCGCGGCGTCAACCGGGGTGGCCGTGCTGATTTCATCAACATTGGCCGCCGCGTTATGCCCGATTTTTGCGACATTCGCAATCTGCACCACACTGGCGGGCAACGGGTTGTCCACCTTAACGACAAAAGTCAGTGAACCACCTACACCACCGGTTAAATCGCCACTTGCATGTGCACAAATAGATCCTGACGCCGTGTCGCTGCAATTCCATAGATTGGCGTCGCCAGCAAAACTGGTATGCTCAGGTACCGTTTCCGTAATCATGACGCCCGCGGCGGTTTGATTCCCAGTATTTGTATAATTAAGCGTATAGATCAGGGTGGCGCCAGGTTTGACCGTAATCCCCCCATCGGTCTTACGAATCAACAGACCTGCTGCCGCCTTGACCGGCGTCACATCGGTGTCAGAGGCGGCGTTGGGGGTCCGATTATCACCGATCAATCCGGTATTGCTGATCTGGGTGACGCCAGTCGGCAAAGAATTCGCGATAGTGACAGCAAAGTTGATACTAGCACGTGTGCCCCCTGTGACACTGCCAATCACAAACTTACAAATACTGTTAGCAACGCCACTGCTCGGTACACAAGCCCAGCCAACGGTGCTGCCACTCGCATTGAACTTTGTATTCGCCGGTACGGTTTCTGTGATGACCACGCCGGCAGCATCTTGATTGCCAGCATTGGTATAGATAAGGGTATACAGAATTGTTTTTCCAGGCTCGGCAAAACTGACATCATGGCGCTTGTCCAGGAGCAATTTAGGTGCAGCAGTGAGGGGCGTCGTATCACTGGCGCTATTGTTGCCCGGTGTTGCATCAACGCCATTAAAGCCATCATCGTTGATCGATGCCGTGTTGGCAATCTGCGTTACACCGGCGGGCACTGGGTTCACCACACTGGCGGCGAACAGGGCACTGCTATGTGCGCCGCTGGCCAAGGCGCCAATCGCGAATGTACAAGTGCTGCCAGCGTTAATGGTCGGGGAACAAGCCCAGTTTGGTGAACTTGAAGCTGATTTAAACTGAGTATTGGCGGGTACAGTTTCGACAAGCACAACCCCCGTAGCACCCTGATTCCCGGTGTTGGTATAATTCAAAGTATAAACAATTGCGCCGCCGGGTGTGGCATTAGCGCCCCCATCACGCTTACTGAGGATTAAGTCTGGGGCAGCCGTTAAGGGTGTAGTAGCAGATCCAAAATTGTTACTCGTTGTAGGATCAACACCGTTGCTACTATCATCATGAATGCCTACCGTATTGACGATTTCGGTAATGCCAGCGGGCACACTATTGGCGACAATCACCGAAAAAGTTGACGAACCAGCAGTGCCGCCGCCGCCAAGCGAAGCCAACGTATGTTTACAGACACTGCCAGGGTTACTATTTGGTGTACAACTCCAACCGGGTGAACTTTTGAATTTTGTATTGGCCGGCACAGTGTCGGTGATCACAAGATTCGTAGACGCCTGGTTGCCAGTATTGGTGTAGTTTAGGGTATAGAGGATTGTGCTACCGGGGGTGGCAGGCACGCCATTATCCCGCTTGCTGATCGATAAATCGGGCGCAGCATCGACAGGAGTTTTGTCGCTAGCGATATTATTATCTGGGATAGGATCAGGACCATTAATGCCGCCATCACCGATGCTGGCGCTGTTACTAATCTCAATGACGCTGGTTGGCACTGGGTTGACGACGGTTACAACAAAATTGACAAAACCGGTCTTACCTGCCGCCAAATTGCCGATCGTATACGTACAATCATTGATCGGTGTGCAAACCCAATCGACGCTGCCATTGAATGTCGCATTCGTAGGCACAGTCTCATGCAATATTACATTGGTCGCATCTTGCTGACCATTATTTGCGTAATTCAAAATATAAGTTATGTTCCCACCAGGGGCAACCCTTATACCGCCATCACTTTTCGTAAGGGATAATTCAGGTGCAGCATTGAGCACGGTGGTCACGGTATTACTATTTTCAAGTAGTGTAAGGTCGAGGCTGGTATCGAGGATGCTAGCTCGATTGTTGATCTGGCTGACACCGGCGGGTACAGGGTCAATTACCTTGACGGCAAATTTCACGGGATCTATAGCTGGACCAACAGGCACCAAAGCAAGTGAAAATGTACAAAGGGTGCCAGCACCGGCATCTGGTGGGCACAACCACCCACCTGAACTTGCCTCCGACGAAAATTGAGTATTATCGGGTACAATCTCCGTGATCAAGGCAGCCCCGATTTCGCTCGCACTTGTATTGGTATAGTTCAATGTGTAAACAATCGTGCCACCTGGGGTTACGGTACTAACATCAACCGCTTTATGAATCACAAGGTCAGGCGTGTCTTGTGCATGGACCTTCGGGCTAACAAAGGTCTGAAGTCCGAATACCAAGACAAAGACAGCCATAAAACTATAGCCGAATCTTCGCCATGTGAATGCAAATGTCGGGGATCTATCTCTCATTTCGCCTGGGTTCCTTTCTATGACCACATCGCCTGCGTCTACTAGGCTGTGATGGAGGAATGATCCAGACGCACTGTCAGTCAATTGTAATGTCAATTTTGGATAAATCGTATATAATTATAGCACTTAGAGCACAGCACTATTTATACAGTAATTGTTATACGCTTAAATACCGTATAAATTAAATACAGGTATAAATACAAGTATAAATACAAGTATAAATACAAGTATAAATACAAGTATAAATATAAATATAGTGCAGATATAAATATAGTGCAGATTTGTTGTCCCAATCCTGTCAATTCGCTAACAGTTTATCCATTCCGCGATGAGCGCTGCTCATGGATAAATACCTGCCGCCATCACGCCTAAGATTTCATTCATCGCTTGCAAAAATTCTACAATAAAATCAATCAATCTGCTACAGTAAAATATGCAATAATATAATAATATAATTATATAGTAGTATTATTACTATACAGCATTAAATTGTAGTTCTGGCATTTTCTACTATATCTATGAACTAGTTTATTATGGCCCCAACCCAAATCAACAAAATCGGTCCTTTTCAGATCCGCGAAGAAATCAGGCGCGACGCCTTCTCCATCACCTACCTGGCCTTCGATCCAAAACAAAAACACACCTTAGCTCTGCGAATTCTAAATCCTGAGTTTGCCAGTGATCCGCTTTTTGCGCGCCGCTTCATTAAGGCTGGGCAAACGGCGGCCTTGTTGCACCAGGAGAACATTGTCGAAGTCTATGAAGCAGGCGAAATCGACGGGCATTATTACATTGCCGCGGAACTTGTCACCGGGCAAACGTTGCTGAGTGTGTTGATCCGCCGGCAAAAGTTGCTTTCGCCCACTGAGGTGACCGGTATTCTCCAGCAGGTTGCCGCCGGGCTAGATTATCTTCATAGCCAAGGCCTTTTATACATTGATCTTAGCTTTCGCGACATTCTGATCAACGAAGCTGGCCATGCCATGTTGACGGATGTCGGCATGTACGAGCTCAGGCAAGCGACGCCGCCACGGGGGACGGATGGTCAAACCGAGCCAACCGCAGACGTATCGACTTTCACATCCCCAGAGCAAGCGCGCGGCGCGGCAGGGATCGATCGACGCTCAGACATCTACAGTTTGGGCGTGATTGGTTATGCCATGCTAGCGGGCAGGCTTCCGTTTGAGGCAGCAGACCCAGGCATCCTGAAACGCGAAATCATCGAACAGGCGCCGCCCGATCCCATCTTGCTCAATCCCCACATTCCGCCGCACGTCGCCAGTGTGCTCACAACAGTCTTGGCTAAAGAACCAGACCAACGTTATGCATCGGCTGGAGAATTTGCCAGTGTATTAACCCGCAGCTTACTCTGGGAAACCGATGCGGAAGCATTGGCTTTATTATCTGGCGACCCCGTGCAAGCAGAAAGCGAGCCACAACCACGGTCGAAACGTGGCCTGGCGATCCTGGCGACGGCCCTAGTGGCCCTTGTCGCGCTCTTATTAGGCACGCTATTTGCCAGACCGGCCTTGCTTGCCACGCTGGGCTTCACCGACGATGCGGGGGCAGGCACAGTCTCGACCCAAGCGCTTGCCCCAACGCTTCAACCAAGCTTTATCGTAACGGCAACCCAGACCGCAGAGAGTAACGCGCTTGCCCAAGCGGCGACGATGACGGCGAGCAGCATTTTCACACCCGTCGAGGAGATTACAGCGACCCTAGCGGTTACGCTTGTGGCAGCGAATACCGATACACCTGTGCCCACGGTGCTGGCGCCACCAACCGTAACGATGCAGTTGGTTTTGGTGCCTACGCCAATCCCTACAAATACACAGATCAATGCAGTGCAGGCGGCGAATACCACTGCCGTCGAAGGACCAGAGATCATTACACCAACCCTGGTAACCACGATCACCAATCCACTAACCAGTTCAAATACACTAACGCCAACCGTGCCGCCTACACCAACGAACGCGCCGACGAATACGAATACACCGGTGCCAACCGCGACATCGACTAACTCAGCGACACCTATACCAACCGCCACCGCCACTATTATACCGACCAATACAGCGGCGCCGACTAACACATTGACGCCAACAAATACGCCAGTGCCAACGACAACACCCACCACCGCACCGACCAATACAGCGGCACCGACCGCAACGGCGACCGCAACCAATTCGCCAGTGCCGACCGCTACGCCACTGCCAACCAATACATTAGCACCAACACCAACGGCCACTGCAATGGCGACCAGCACCAATACGGCGCTGCCAACCGCAACGGCGACGGCGATTATTTTGCCAACAAATACCTATACGGCTGTACCAGTGGTTACATCAACGCCCTTACCAACAGCAACCGCAACAGCGCTGCCCATCACCACAGATACACCCTTGCCACCGGCAACTGCAACACCCTTGCCACCGGCAACTGCAACACCCTTACCAACAGCAACCGCAACAGCGCTACCCATCGCCACAGATACGCCTTTACCAACGGCTACATCAACCCCCTTGCCAACGGCAACTGCGACAGCACTACCCATCGCCACAGCAACAAACACGCCGTTGCCAACCGCGACACCAACCTTTACAGCCACATCCACCGTAATTCCAACGCCGTCAGCAACGTTCACCAGTTTACCAACAGCCACAGCAACAACGCCGCCGACAGCCACAGCAACCCGCACCCCTATCCCACCGTCGTTTGACGCCTCAACCCTGCGCCAACCCTTAAACGACGGGACAGCCAGAATGCGCGGGGCCGGCCAACCAGGATCGACGGTGCAAGTGCTGGTGAATAACGCCGTGGCTGGCACGACCGTTGTCAGACCCAATGGCGCCTGGACGCTGGCCGTGGTGCTGGGCAAACCTGGCAGCTATCAGCTTGGTGTACGCGCCGTTTATGCCAATGGTAAAGTCGTGCAAGCGACCACACGGCCGATAACGGTCATTGTGCCAGCGCCAACGCCACTGCCCACCCCCACGGTCACGATTGGGAGCATTCAATTGGTGGCCCCGGGGAACAACACAGCAAATTCAGGGCTAGAAGAGTTCCGGTGGACAGCCAATTTTACACCCGATTCAGGGTTAGCTTTTGAAGTCATCTTGTGGAAAGCGGGTCAAGATCCGCTCGTCAGCGGTTTTGGCCTGGCCGCCCCGACAACTAGTAATAAAATTAATGTCGATTTGAATGCACTCGATGCCAAATTGGGCGATTTACTAGAGCCGGGCGATTATCAGTGGGGTGTTCTACTTGTGCGTGTATCGCCCTATCAACGTGTGCAATTTATGGGTCAGGCCCGCACCTTCCGTTTTGACCGAGGCAGCAATGATAATGGCGGTGGCGGCTCATCGGGTGGTGGTCAAAAGTCAGGTGAATAACCATGTATGATTTTGTCAGAAAAAACTATCTTGTTCGAAATAACCAATTCGCCCTGTTGAGCATTGCCCTCACAGTTGTGGCGCTCGTGCTGATCTGGACCGCGCAGGCCCGCTCTTCACCGCTGCTAACCGATATCACAAATTGGACAACGGCAGCGCCCCTTCCAGAAGTGCTGGCCAGTCGTAACGCCATTGCCAAAGGGGACAGAGTCTATGTGATTGGGGGCAAAAATCCAACCGAGAAACCGAGCGGCCAAGTCTATACAGCACAGGTCCAGACCGATGGTTCACTGGGCGCCTGGGCCAGCACGACCCCATTGCCAGTGCCGGTTTACCTGCACGCTGTTGCGGCAACCGACAGCTACATCTACCTAATCGGTGGTTGGGATGGCAGCCGTACACGTACAGAAGTCTGGCGTGCGCCATTTGTTGGCAGTGGATTAGGCGCGTGGGAAAAGATCAGTGACTATCCAATCTCAATCGACTTGCATGATGCGACAATTGTCAACAATCGTCTGTATGTAATCGGCGGGTGGAACGGCACAGCGCCCCTCAGTAAAGTTTACTATGCTGAGATTCAAGCGGCTGGTTTGGGTGCGTGGACACCGGCCATCGAGCTACCCACAAAGTTATACCGGCTGTCGGTAGCCTCGGCCAATGGGGTCATTTACGTGACCGGCGGCTATGATAACAGCACGGCTCAATCCAAAGTCTACTATACGAAAGTCAATAGTGATGGCTCACTAGGTAGTTGGCAGCAGACAACAGCGTTGCCCGACACGCGGTATTACCAGGAGACCGTAGTCCAAGATGGTAAACTGGTTGTATTAGCCGGCAAAAATGATGCCGTGGAATATAATAGCGTCTACGCGGCGATTATCAACGCCAACGGTGCTCTAGGCACGTGGAACGCCCAACCGGCCTTGCCAGAATCACTCTATCGTTTTGCCGCCGTCACGATCACAAAGAACAGTTCAGACTTCATTTACCTATTTGGTGGGCTGCATAATCAAGATTACCGCCAGAATGTCTATCACTCAACCGTGCCCAGCCCGCCAACACCCACCAGCACACCGCTGCCTGGGCCAACCGCAACCCCGGTCCCTAACATTGCGCTACAGTTGCAAAATAGCCCGCGCCAGTGGGTTGCGCCGGGCGAAGCGATCACCTATACCATCCTTTACCAAAATCAAGGTGTGAAAGACGCAAAAGAGGTAATCATTACCGGTGTGATCCCTGCCGACACCGAACTTGTTCCCGACAGTGTAACCGCCGGGACTGGCATAACATTCGTGATCAACGGCACGAAAGCCGGCGATACAGTTGTTTGGCGTGTAGCCCAGTTGGATCCTGCGGCCAAAGGGGCGGTCAGTTATCGCGTGCGGCGGCTGTTGGCCCCGAATTCAGGCACCCAGCGCGCCCTTGGCATTGTGAGTGATGGGCCAAAGACGGCCAGTGCAGGCGCCCCGATTAATTACCAGATTACCGTCACCAACTTTGTGCCGATTACGTTGACCCATGTCGCGATCTTCGATATTCTGCCCGAGGGTGCCAATTATGTCAGTGGGGCCGATCACCCCCCAACGAATAACATCGCCCAATGGATGGTGCCAACATTGGCGCCGGATCAGGTGATTACACTGAATTTAACGGTCATCGCCGCCCAATCGCTGATTAATAGCAACTATTGGGTTACCACCGAAGAAGGCGCCAGTGCCAAAGGGGCGGCTATCGTGATTACACAAATCGATAATACACCCTTGCCAGCCAAGGGGGATGGGGTGACGATTGTCAATGACCAGGCGAAGATCACGTGGCAGACCAACGGGCAGGCGAATCAACGCGTCAGCAATGGGGTCGTCAATCCAGCTTTTCCGGTTTTCTTACCTGTCGTGAGAAATTAAGCAGATAAAGCGGGCAGAAAGAGATAATTTTGGCAAGCGCTGCCTCCTGAAAATTATACTGACGCCCAATCGCCCTGCCCTTGGTAATAGTCACAGCAGGCTTGGAGCACACAAAGTTCGCAGTGTGGCGTTCTAGCCTGACAAGTTTGGCGACCGTGGCGGATCAAATTGATGTGCAGGGCATAGAAATTCTCTGCCGGCAACAATGCTTCCCAAATCGCCTTAATTTTAACGGGCAGCGCGTGCCGATCACTGATCCCCAAGCGCTGGCTAATGCGTTGGACATGGGTATCCACTGGAAATGCGCCGCGGTTAAAACAGAAAAGCAAGACAATACTGGCCGTTTTATGCCCGACGCCGGGGAAGCTAGTCAGATAGGCAAAGGCTTCGTCCACGTTCATCGCGGGCAAGTGGTCCAGATTATAATTACCCCGCTCACGCTGAAGCCTTTCCAGCACCGCGACAATATGAGGGGCTTTTTGATTGTACATACCCGCGGGACGAATAGCCGTTTTAATGGCTTCCAGTGGCGCGTGGCGGATAGCGTCCCAATCATCACCGAAGGCGGTTTTTAGTTGATCAAACGCCCGCCCACTGTTGACATCATTCGTATTCGCGCTCAAAATCGTCAGGATCAACTCATCCAACGCGTCCTGACCCGCCTGCCAGATGGGTTCACCATATCCTTCAATCAGACGCCGATAAATTGTCTGGGCCTTTTCGGAAAGATCCACATGCTGCTCCTTAAATGCTTTAAAAAGGGTTAATACCGACCACCAGCCGCGACAATTATCCTTCAATCATCATCGTCGCCACAAATCAATCAATTAACCACTGTTCTCACATGCTCAAAATTGCTCGAATTACGGCTGCTCTGCTCGCTTGGCTCTATACTGCTCTAATCATCTTTTGGCTAATTTGGCACCAGCGTTATGGTGACACCTTCTGGTGGCTGGCATTGGTCAATTCGTTCGTTCCGTTTTTATTTGCGCCGCTTATCCTGCTCATCCCTGTCGGCTTATTAATTCGCACGCGCGCTTATTGGTTTGGCCTTGCCTTACCCGTTCTGGTCTTTTTGCTCCTCTACGGGGCACTGTTTCTTCCCCAGTGGCCGCCTGCCTATGCAACAAATCAAACACCGTTAAAGATCATGACCTTCAACATCTGGGGCGACAGCCGCTCGCCAGCAACCGCGCGCGTGATCTTGCAAAACGACTTACCAGACATTGTGGCCGTCCAAGAGCTATCGTCGAGCATGGTCAAACACATTATCCAAGAAGTAGGTCAATTTTATCCTTATCACATTTTTGATCTTGGCAGTGGCGACGAAGGGCTTGGGGTGTTCAGCCGCTATCCGCTGACCAAATTGGCCTCGAAAGATTTTTTTGAACCAGGTTGGCAAATCCAATTCATGCGCGTGCAAGTGGGCGAGCGCACATTTATCCTCTATAACTGCCATCTGCGCAGTTCAAACATCCTACGCTATTTGCGCTATGGCCAGCCAGTGGCTATCGCAGTGAAAGAAAGTTTTGCTATGCGCGCGATTTTGGCGAAACTGTTGGTGACCGACATCGCCGAACGCACAGAGCCAATCGTGGTGGTTGGTGATTTTAACAGTACGCCCCAGAGTGATGTATACAGAATCTTGAGCCAAAAATTACTGGATTCGCAACAGGAAGCTGGTTGGGGATTTGGGCATACATTTCCAGCCCAGTTGACCGAATTTCGCCAGCTGCCGCTCTTCCCTCGCCTGATCCGTATTGACATGATCCTGCATTCAACAGACTTTGTTGCACTCGACAATTATGTCAGCCCAGCGCACGGTGAATCTGATCACCTACCCGTAATCGCAGAATTAGCCTGGCAACGCTAATATCCCAAATTGACAAATTATACTGAAGTCGGTTAAAAAGCAACGTTTTGACTTTGGTATAGTTTAAAGCGGCGAATTCAGAAAGTATCCACGACCACACGCGGCACCCGCGAGAGAATGCGACTCACGACGTCATAGTTGTTGGTGCCTAAGCGGGTGGCCACTTCGTCGGCGCTAAGCTCTGCCGTCCCTTGCCGACCGATCAACATCACCTCATCGCCTTGTTGCACAGCACCATGTTCTGCCACAATTGCGGTCACGTCAATGATCGTCTGGTCCATGCACACACGGCCCAGAATTGGCGCTGGCCGGCCATGCAGCAACACGCTGCCCCAGTGAAAGGGTCGACGCGGAAAACCATCGGCATAGCCGACCGGCACAATGGCAATGATCATTGGCTGTGGCGCAATAAACTCACGCCCATAACTCACACTTTCGCCTGCTTCAATTTGGCGAACCTGCGCCACCTGCGTTTTCCAACGTAAAGCCGGCCGAAAACTGCTGGGCAGGCGCGTATCATCCGCATCGGGGTGCAACCCATACAGCGCAATCCCCGCCCGCACCAAATCTAGGTGAGTTTCTGGCATCGTCAACAAAGCGGCCGAATTGGCGGCATGGGCCAAGGCTGGACGCAAGCCGCGCGCCGTTAATCCAGTAAGAAGCGCGTCAAAGCGGCCAAATTGTTCCTGGGCAAAACTTTTATCTGCCCCATCAGACGTGGCAAAATGGGTAAAAATGCCTTCTACCTGTACCTGTTCAAAGCGTTGTAACGTGTCCATAAAGGCCGGTGTCTCAGCGGGCGCCAGCCCCAGCCGGTTCAGGCCAGTATCGACCTTCACATGCACTCTAGCTTGGCTAGTGCCGGTTTGACCCGTCGCTGTGGCAGCCTGATTGAGGGCATGAACGATCTCGATATCATAGACGGTCGTGGTCAATTGGTAGTGGATAGCTTCTGGCGCCAACCAAGTTGGTGTATAACCCAACACCAAAATCGGTGCCTGGATGCCCGCTTGCCGCAATTCGATACCTTCCACCGGCGTGGCCACAGCCAAACAATGCGCCCCCGCGGCCAGCAACACGTTAGCCGTATCCACAGCGCCATGCCCATAGGCATTAGCCTTCACCACTGCCATCAGCGGGCGTTGGGGTCCGATCAACCGGCGCACCTGTTGCACATTGTTGATCAGGGCTTGTTTATCCACTTCAATCCAGTTAGGCCGCCATAATGTCTTCATTGCCGATTATCCGAATTTGAATCATTTCTTACATACTTACAAATTGCGGCAAGGTAACTTTCAATGTGTTATTTTACGGTAAACGCAGATACAACTTCACATAAGGCGTGCCATTCAGATAATGTCAACCCCGCTTGACCAGGTTGAATCCCCGGCTTGACTGTACCATGATAGTCACTGCCGCCAGTTTTCACCAAATCCAATTCATCGGCCAATTCGTCAAAATAATTGATTAAGTCGGCAACCGCAGTTGGCGAGGCAGCAAAGTGACCACGATTTTGGGCATAAGTATAGCGGACTTCTAGCCCATCTAAACCGGACTGATGCAAACGACGCACCACCGACGCGATCGAGCGCACGCGAGTATAGCTGCCAGGATGCGCCAATACGGCAATTCCACCAGCCTGATGGGTTAACTCAATCACTTCTTCTACGCGCAAACTAAACGTGCGGGCCACATAAGTAGAATTGGGGGCGTTAGCATCTAAATATTGATCAAAAACATCCTTAATCGAAGAAAAACGCATTGGATTGCGCGCCAACGCCACGCGGGCAACATGAACTCGGCCCGGCGCACCACTTGCCAGCGCCAGGACCTCATCAACCGGGACATCAATCCCATAGGTTTGCAAAAGCTCAATCTGGCGAATTTTTTGTTGCAAGCGATGGTCATAGACAGTATTCAACATCTGTTGTAAAGCGGGATCGTGATGACGAATCCCATAAGCCAAAATGTTGATATCCAAATAATCGCGCGCTGGTTCACTTTTGGTACTAAATTCCAGCGCAGGAATCACAGTAACGCCACACAGCTCACCCATACGCTGGGCATCATCGACGCCTAACACACTATCGTGGTCGGTCAAGGCAAGCACTTGAATACCGAGGCGAGCAGCATGTTGAATTAATCCACCAGGTGGTTCTGTACCGTCGGAACAAGTGCTATGCATTTGCAAATCAACCGGATAAATTATCGACATAAATTCCTCGCTTAGATTGGACGCAACAGGAGCAAGCCTATCACAAAATTTCTGCAGCATACAATTGAGGTCGGGCCTATATTGCGCTTCATGATCAGTCAGAGCAAAATCAAGGATGACCATAGAATAGATACCAGCCGGCAGGGGCTGATACTCTATGGTGTACCACAGGAATTCTCAATTCGGACGCGGATAAACGCGGATTTGCGCAGAGCAAACGGTTTGCCGATGGCATACGCTATGTGAAAGGTCGAAAAACCGATTGTTTAGAAAAAAATCCGCGTCTATCTGCATTTATCCGCGTCCGATTTTTTGAATTGAGCATTGCTGTGTGTACCAAACACAAATTGACATATGCCTTTAATTGCGTTATCGTGATAGTTTATTAACTGTTAATTGTGTTAGCGCAAATCACCGTTACTGGCGTACGCTTC
>JBBQBY010000172.1:0-12770 GCA_038318235.1 Caldilineales bacterium | reverse complement strand
GCCACAAAAATGTTGTTTGCTATTCATAAGCATCGTGCTTATAATTATAAATTCTCATTGCAGGCATTCAGAGCAATCTGCTGCCGCATACCAATTAAGGAGTTCATGTGGGCACTTCATTGACTTTATTTAAAGTGTTCGGAATTGAGGTGCGCGTTCACTGGTCATTTGTCTTAATCTTGATCTACGGCGCCTTTTCGGCAACCGGTGGGCAGATCAATCCCATTCTAGGCGCGCTCTACGGCATCCTAGTGATTCTGCTGCTCTTTGTCTGTGTGACTTTGCACGAATTCGGGCATGCCTTGGTCGCGAAATATTACCATGTGAATGTCCCTTCGATCACCCTATTGCCGATTGGTGGCGTAGCCAGCTTGGAACGCATGCCGGATAAGCCGTTGGAAGAATTCTTAATTGCGATCGCTGGACCGCTCGTCAACTTCGCATTGGCCGTGTTGTTGATCCCGCTAGCGTTCCTAGCCTATAATTTTAGCCCACAATCCAGCGTGGCGCCTTTGAGCATTTCCAATTTGTTCGCCATGACACAGACACCAAGCTTGGTAGGTCTGCTCATCAACTTAACTTTTACTAATATTGCCTTGGCGCTTTTCAATCTATTACCAGCCTTCCCCATGGATGGGGGCCGAATTTTGCGAGCCCTATTGGCAATGGGCATGTCCTATGTACAGGCAACCCGCATTGCTGTCTTTGTCGGCCGCCTGATGGCGGTGCTGTTTGCCATCTGGGGGATTTGGAATGCTCAAAACGGTGGCATTTTGATGTTATTGATCGCCTTCTTTATTTATGTGGGCGGCGGCTCGGAGCGTGAAGCGGTAGAAAGTCGGGCTGTGCTCAAAAATATTGCGGTCGGTCAGGCGCTGACCCCCAGCGCGCAGAAGCTATACACCAGTGAATTGGTCAATCGAGCCGTCGATTTGATCATGACCAGCTACCAAACCGATTATCCCGTGATGGATCTGGGGGGTGCATTTGTGGGTGTGTTGACGCGCGCGCGTTTAATCTACGCCTTGCACACTAACGGACGAGAAGCCCGCATTGTAGATGTGATGATCCCGGCTGCAGAGGTGCCAATCTGTTCGCCGCGCGACAACTTATCCACCGTGTGGGAAAAAATGGCCGAGACTGGCAGCCGCGATGTGGCGATCAAAGAGGGCAATAATTTTTTGGGGTTGATTACGATTGATGACATTAATGAAGTCTTCCAGGTGGTCGGTGCGGTCATGACCAAAGGGGCAACACCAAGCAACAACACACCCGAAACCACTGGAGTATAGGATCATGGAGTTCGCAACGGCTACTGGCAGCATTTATTATGCGGTGCTTGCCTCTACATCCACAACAGAGCTAGCCCCACCTACCGTGACGCTGCTCCACAACTTTATGAGCAGTGGCCAAACGGCGTGGGGCCCGCTCTTGCCGGCATTGCGCCAATCTTATCGGATCCTCTTGCCAGATTTGCCAGGGCATGGTCGCTCACAAGGTTACCCTGAGCAGTTTGACCATACACAAATCGCTCGCCAGCTTGCCGCATTGATGCACGCGGAAGGCGCTGAACAAGGTCATCTAGCCGGCTGTAGCAGTGGCGGTATGATTGCTCAATTGTTGGTAGAGCACCAGTTTGTCCAACCGAAGACGCTAACACTAGTCAGCACCACCTATAGCATCAACTCGGCCACCACGGGCAACCTGGCAATCATCACGCCAGAGAAATTCAAAGCGGGTCGTAATTGGATGGAAGTAACCGCCAAGTTGCATGATCCACACCACTATAACGGTTATTATGACGAAGTATTATTGCCTAATTTTCGTCAATTAAATCCACAGAATGCGATCGATTTACCATTAACAGCGCTCGAAACATGGACATTGCCAGTCTGTATTATTCATGGGGCGCAGGATGAGTTTTTTCCGACCTTTATCGTCGAAAACATGGCAACAGCACTGCCCAATGCGGAATTGCACATCATACCGAATCAGACCCACACTTTAATTTTCCGCCAATCCGGGATAGTGCGCGATCTTATGCTAAATTTTTTACAGCGCCACGCCTAGCCGGCTCGTGGAAGTCGTGATTACCATAGTGCTCCCAAAATTTAATCACTAGCACCCTACTCGACAGGCAAGAGAGGCGCGTTCGATTTATGCCGCATACGGATTAACCCTTTATCGACAACACGCGACATGCAATTTTTATGTTTTATTGAATGTATCTTTGGGAAGAGACAATATGATAAAGAGACCGGTCAAACTAGCGCCTTCCATTCTGACCGCTGATTTTGCCCACTTGGCAGATGAAATTCGGGCGGCGGAGGCGGGCGGCGCAGATCTGCTGCATCTGGACGTGATGGACGGCATGTTTGTGCCGAATATCACCTTTGGGCCTATGATCGTTAAGGCAGTGCGCGCGATCACCCGTTTGCCATTAGATGTGCATCTGATGATTCATGAACCAGATCGCTATGTGGCTGATTTTGTCAAAGCGGGCGCCGATAGCTTGACGGTGCAGGCCGAGGCCTGTTTGCATTTGCATCGCACGGTGCAGAAGATCAATGAGCTCGGTTGTCGCGTGGGGGTGGCAATTAATCCAGCCACCGAGATCGAGACGGTGCGCGAGATTCTGCCGTTTGTCGATATGGTCTTGGTGATGAGTGTCAATCCAGGCTTTGGCGGGCAAAAGTTTATCGAAACCAGCACGAGCAAGCTGCGGCGTATGCGCAAATTACAGGACGAATTGAACCCGACCTGTGATCTAGAGGTAGACGGTGGCATCAATGTCCATAATATTGACGATGTCGTCGGTTCCGGCGCCAATGTGATTGTGGTGGGGAGCGCCGTTTATAACAAGCAGGGCAGCGTAGTTGAGAATATGGCCGCCTTGCGCAAAGCAGCCGAACGCTAGCCCCTGGGAGGTAGCTCAGTGAAATCATCCAGTGAAAATTGCTCAGTAAGCACAAACGAGTACGCGTTACCGCGAAGGTGCAATATCGTCGAAGCAACGGTCGGGGAAGGGATTGACAATTCAACGTCTAGGCTAAGTGCAACAAGATCACAGCTTGGTAGACGAAGGGCAAGACAAATAGGAGACTATCCATGCGGTCAAGCATGCCGCCGTGGCCGGGAAAAAACGCACCTGTATCCTTAACCCCGACCTGGCGCTTGAGCATGCTGATCGAGAGATCACCAAAAAGGGCCAAAACTCCACAGGCAAAACCCAACCCCGCGCCGAACACAAAACTTATGGGCAGGGGGAGCACGCTGGCCAATAGACCACCAACCAGGGCCGAGCCAACCCAGCCACCAATCGTGCCCTCCCAACTCTTTTTGGGGCTAAGGCGTGGCCACAGTTTGTGTCGACCCAGGTTAGATCCAGTAAAGTAGGCGGCAATGTCGTTCACCCAAGTCACCAGAATGCCAAAGAGCAACCACCACAAACCATGGGGTAGCAGACGCAAGGCCAACCCCTGCCCCAACATCAGCCCGATATAAATCGCCCCAACACTGGTTGACATCCAAGTGCTGGCCGGTTTTTCGATCTGAAAAAGTGCGTAAACCAGCGTGAGAATTGAGCCAACCATGAGGATCGTGCTCAGCCACGGCATGGCAGGCCACCAACCGGCCAAGGCAATCGCGACCATCCAGGGCAACCCCAACCACCGGGCTGGATGATAGTCACCTTGCTCCATCATGGCATAGAACTCATACCCAGCAGCCAGCGCAGCCACAGCGACCAACAACGCACACCACACGCCGCCAAACCAGATTGGGGCAAGCACAAAAGGTAGCGCGATAAGTCCAACGATGATGCGTGTACTCACGGGTAATAGCTCATAATCGATAACTCGTAACCCCGACCTTTTGCAGCGCGGGAGGAAAAGTGTCGTTTCGTTGCTGGCAAAAGGCCAAGCGATGAGGTTGACAGTGGTGGTTATTTTTCTAAAACGCGGCCAAAACGACGCTCGCGGCGATTATATTCGAATAATGCCTTATACAATTCGTCTTCGTCAAAATCCGGCCAATACGTCGGTGTCGTATAATACTCGGCGTAGGCAGCCTGCCAGATCAAAAAGTTACTGAGCCGCCATTCGCCGCCGGTACGAATAATTAAGTCAGGATCGGGCAAGTCCGCAGTGTACAGATATTTGCCAAAAAGATCCTCGGTTAACGTCTCTGGATTAACGCCATCCGCCACAACCCGGCGCATCGCATCCAAAATCTCAGCCCGCCCCCCGTAATTAAAAGCGACATTCAGGCTAATCCGCTGATTGTTGCGGGTCACTTCCAACGCGTGACGAATCTGATTTTGCAATTGGGGATGGATGCCATCCATGCGCCCACTATGCAGGATGCGCACACCATTTTTGTGGAGATCGCTTAACTGGCGCTGAATCGTAAGCCCTAACAAACGCATGAGGCCACTGACTTCTTCTGGCGGACGATGCCAGTTTTCGGTGGAAAAGGCGTAGATCGTCAGCACCTTGACCCCGTTCGTGACGCAACTTTCCAGAATCCGCTTAATATTATCAACACCGGCTTGATGCCCCATCAAACGTGGTAAGTTTCTGGACTGGGCCCAGCGCCCATTGCCATCCATAATGATGCCGATGTGATGGGGTACAGAGGGCAAAGATGGGTGCAAAGGCACATGTTTGTTGGTTGTTTCACTACTCACAGAACTTTGCTCCCTCTTTTTATACGCATACCATTACAAAGCAAGCATTTTCATCTCAAAAATGCTTGCTTTGTAACAATACAAGCGCAACGCCTGGCACAAAAAAGCCGTAATATCTCTGGAAAAAGCAGAGGTGAGTAAGGAACTCCCCCTGGTCATCATGATAAAGGGCGAACGGCACCTACAACGTCATAATCTCTTGATCTTTTTCGCGGATAATAACATCGATCAGCTTGACAAACTCATCGGTTTTTTCTTGGGTTTTTTCCTCGCCAAGGCTCAGATCATCTTCGGAGATCATACTTTCCTTTTCCATCTCACGCAAGTCTTGAATCGCATCTCGCCGTACATTACGCATGGCAACCCGCGCCTCTTCCCCGCGCTTAGAGACCAGCTTGGTCAGCTCGCGCCGGCGCTCTTCTGTAAGCGCGGGAATCGTGAGCCGGATCTGTTGTCCATCATTATTCGGCGTCAATTTCAGATCAGATTTGGAAATGGCTTTTTCGATGAGCGCAATGTCTTTGGCACTATAAGGCCGAATGACAAGCTGCTGAGGTTCCGGAACAGAGATCGAAGCCAGTTGTTGGAGTGGCACGGGTACGCCATAATATTCCACCGACAAGCGATCGACCAGGGCCGGCGTAGCGCGGCCTGTGCGAATTGACTGTAAGTCGTGACGCAGCGAATCAATTGTTTTGTCCATACGTTCTTGAACATAGGTTAATACGTCGTTGATCATTTCCAGTTTTCCTTCAAGGGAACGAAAATGGATAGGTAGCCTATCGTTATCAATATTTTAATTGGAACTCATCTGCGTCAAGTGGATAAAATAGGTCTGTTCGACACTTGCCGTTAATGAGCATTCATCACATAATTAATTAGAATTTATCGTTAGTAATCCATCGTGGTCGAGATTGTGGAACAACTTAACCGATGCTAGTTACCAGCGCAGCGTTAACTTTCAATCCCGTCATTTCTAGCCGCTTAACTTTTGGGAAGCCGCGTTCTATTCTGTTGATCTGTTGCTATTGTAACAAATTATTTGTGAACATAAAAACAATTCACACCAGGATTTGGGACTGAGAGGCTGACTTAAGCCGTAATCAGCGTGCCGACTGCTTCGCCATGCACCACTTTTTCCAAAACACCTTCTTGCCAAAGATTTACCACACAAATAGGCAAATCATTATCCATACACATCGCCATCGCAGTGCTATCCATCACACCAACCCGCATGTTTAAAGCGTCAATGTAGGTAAGGCGCTCAAAGCGCCGCGCGTCAGCATTTTTCTTAGGATCGCTATCATAAACACCATCGACTTTGGTGGCTTTAATCAATACCTCAGCGTCAATCTCCATAGCCCGCAACGAAGCAGCCGTGTCAGTCGTAAAATAGGGGTTGCCAGTGCCAGCACCAAAGATCACAACGCGACCTTTTTCCAAGTGCCGCACCGCTCGCCGTTGGATATAGGGCTCAGCCACAGCTCGCACTTCAATCCCCGTCATGACGCGGGTAACAATCCCCTGGCGTTCTAAGGCATCCTGTAGGGCCAGTGAATTCATCACCGTAGCCAGCATCCCCATATGATCAGCTGTCACGCGTTCCATGCCGTGGTCCAGCCCATCTTGTTTACCACGCCATAAATTGCCGCCGCCAATCACAACCGCCACTTGTACCCCGAGACTGATAATATTTGCGACTTTTCGGGCTAAATATTCGGCCTGATCTGGGTTAATGCCAAATCCACCTTCACCCGCCAGAGATTCACCGCCTAGTTTGAGCAAAATGCGCCGGTATTTCACATCAGCCATCTTTTTTCTCCCATTTTATGTTTCTCTCTGCCCCTGCCAATCATCTTCACCCAGTTGTCTAATCAGCCACAAGTGTCAAGGTTTATTTACACATTTGGTGGTGGGGGCGGTTTTTGTTGGTTTTTTTTTGACAAAAAACGAAAAAACGGAACCCACAACCGAAGAAAAATTTTTTAATTTTTTTTTAACAATTTTGGCGTTTACTATTTTTGTGTTTGTTTGTGTCACAAAACACTAATAATTACGACACGACCATCCGTTCTACATTTTCTGCTTAACAAGACACCAGCAGGCGATCTAGAACAATCAATGGCTCAGGAGCAGGGGTTGGAAACTATATAAGAAAGCCCAGCCAAATGGCTGGGCTTTTTTAGTGACTCATCCACCAATCTCGAGCCGCTCAAAGCGCCCGATTTTAATGTTTTCGCCTAATGAGGCAATCGCAGTCGTCAACATATCCTGAATTTTCACATCTGGATCCTTGACGAAGGGTTGTTCTAAAAGACAGGCTTCACTATACCACTTGTCGAGCTTGCCCTCTACAATTTTATCAATCACCTGGGCTGGTTTACCACTGCTGACCATCTGTTCGCGGTAAATGTTCTTCTCGCGCTCAATCAGATCCTGTGGCACACTTTCCCGGCCCAAGAATTGCGGACGCGCCGCGACTACATGCAAGGCCAGGTCTTTCGCCAATTGTTGGAATTGTTCGGTGCGTGCCACAAAGTCGGTTTCGCAGTTCAATTCAACCAGGCCCGCCATTTTAGCGCCACTATGGATATAGTGACCGATAATCCCCTCTTTGGTATCACGGCTCGCCTTTTTGGCTGCGCTGGAGAGACCCTTTTTGCGTAGAATCTCGACAGCTTTCTCAAAATCACCATCCGCATCGGTCAATGCCTTCTTGCAATCCAAGATACCAGCACTGGTGGCGGTGCGTAAGTTCTTCACCATCTCTGCACTAATTTCAGCCATTCAACTTCTCCTTATGCCTCTTCCGCATCGTCTACCGCAAGCGCCAGGTCAGCCTCGTTGGTCGGGTCAACATCAATATCATCCGCTACGGTGAGATCAGCGTAGTCTTCTTCTGTACCTACATCCAGGTCTTCGGCCTCATCTTTGCCCTTCAACTTAGCAAGCGTGCTCGGTCCCAGATAACGTTCCATCTCCGCCAAATCAGCCCGGCTGACCTGACCAGTGTCGGCGTTTTGTGACTCACGAATGCGATGACCCTCTTCGGCGGCATCGGCAATCACGCTCACGATCAGCTTGACGGCGCGAATGGCGTCATCATTGCTGGGAATCGCATAATCGATCGGGTCGGGATTGCTGTTGGTGTCAGCCATTGCAATAATCGGAATTTTCAGCTTATTGGCTTCCAATACCGCCAGATCTTCCACGATCGTATCCACGATGAAGACCATATTGGGCAAGCGTGTCATCGTCTTCAAGCCACCAATGCGGTGGTTGAGTTTATCGATATCACGCTGAATGCTCAAACGCTCCTTCTTGGATAGCGTGCGAAATTCACCGGCATCCATGCGGCGTTCCACAAGCAGCAGATAATCGATCCGCTGGCGAATCGTGACCCAGTTGGTGAGGGTGCCACCAAGCCAGCGCTGATTGACGTAGGGCATACCGCAGCGGTCAGCTTCTTGCTGAATGGTCGCTTGGGCCTGACGCTTGGTGCCAACAAACAGGACGTTGCCGCCCTTGGCGACCACATTACGCACGATCGCAGCCGATTCTTCCAGCTTTTGCATCGTCTGTTGCAGGTCAAGAATGTGAATGCCGCTGCGCTCCGTAAAAATAAAGGGGCGCATTTTGGGGTTCCAGCGGCGAGTACGGTGGCCAAAGTGGACGCCCGCCTCCAAAAGTTCTTTCATTGTACTTACAGCCATTATTATATGTCTCCTGGGTTGTCTCTTCCGCCTTGTTCATCCCGCCTAAATCGACTGTTTGTCAACCATGCAAGCTGAGCAAACAGCACCCGTTTTGGCGATCCCAAGGCGTGTTTGATAAAAAAGCAATTGGCGCTTAACCGACGCCAATTGCTAATTATACTATAAGTTCGCTGAATTTTTCAAAATAAGCAGACCCTACTGGCAGAATCACTGGGTCAAGTAGGGGCGAGGCATGACCACCGACACTTAGTTAGTCGTGCAATACACTGGTCATGCCGCGCCCCTACTCTGTCTGTTTAAAATCGACAAAGCGATAGCCCAAGCCCCGTTCTGTGAAAATATACTGCGGATCGGCAGGGTCCTTTTCAATTTTCTTGCGCAAGTAGGTGATGTAGAGGCGTAACAGATGATTGTCGTTGATATATTCATGCCCCCAAACTTTGGTCAGCAATGTCTCATGCGGCACAACCCACCCGGCGTTCTGGATCAGGTGATAGAGCAGGCGATATTCGGTGGGGCGCAAACTCATCCGTTCCCCTTCCACAATCACATCGCGCCGCTGCAGATCAACCTGCAAGCGCTCATCAATTTTGATGATCTGCTTATCTGGGCGCCCCGTCTGTTCAAAACGGCGCAACACGGCGCGAATCCGGCTGGAAAGCTCGCGCGGGCTAAAGGGTTTGGTCACATAATCGTCGGCCCCCAGATCCAGCCCGCGAATCCGATCATTTTCATCTGAGCGCACGGTCAGCATGATCACGGCGGTGTCGCTGATCTCACGGATGCGCTTTAAGGTCTCAAAGCCATCCATGCCGGGCATTTCCACGTCGAGCAGCACCAAATCTGGGTTATGGTCGCGCACCTTTTCCAGCGCTTGCAGCCCATTATTGGCTTCCAACGTGATATAACCTTCCAGATCCAGGTTCATTTTCACAAACCGCACCATGCGCGATTCGTCATCGACGACAAGAATTGTAGTTTTAGGTTGATCAGCCATTCTGTGCTCCAGACCATCCGGCAATTTAAATTAGGAATTTCACTGTACAGTATATCAAGGAGCGCCTAATTTGTGAATTCACTCGCGCCTATTTTTCATGGGAAAAATCATCAAATCGAATGGTTATTGGGCTAGCCAACGCAGTGAGGCAGTGAAAAGGGGCGTCACAGGATTGTGGCGCCCCTTTTCGGAGGAAAAATACGGACGAAAGGAGAAATAGAAACGACAGAGGAAAAGGTACAACTGTTGTAAAATTTGGCTCCCCAGCAAAATCCACAACGATCTAAAGTCTAGCAACGCTTGGTTATAATCCGTCTAACGATAAGTTAAAGTTTTGTTACATCTGGCCCTTTTGTTACACCTGAAACTACAGTTCAACAACCAATGTCCCCACCATACCGGCCGGTTCATGCCCTGGCATGGCGCACACAAACTTGAATTGCCCGGCCTTGGTGGGGGTAAATAGGAAAACATGTGTTTCGCCTGGCTTCACTTTGTATTCGTCCACGATCCCCTCAATTTTGAAGGCGTGATCAATCGAGCCCTGGTTGATGTAGGTCAGCTGCACCGGCTGATCCACTTTGGCCGTTAGGGTCTTCACATCGAACTTGATGTCCTGAGCCCGAATCGTCAGCGCTACCGGCGCTTGCGCTGGTGCATTCTCACCACAAGCCGCCAACAGCAAGCCCGTGACACAGAGCACGAGCAGTAAAATGCGTTTGATTCCCATACGTTGAATTTCCTTATTTGATCAACAAACCGGTCACATAGAGTAGCAGCATACCCACCGTCACGCCGGCAAAGATCGTCAAGGGCAAGGGGCGTTTGGCTGCATCGCGCTGGATGAGTTTGCCAATTTCGTAGACCACTTCAAAGACCGCCCCGGCGCCAATCGCCAGAAAGAGCACGGCCAGCGGTTGCGAATAGGTCAGGCCGCCAACCCAGGCGCCGACAACCGCCGGCACCCCACCGATCAGGCCCATCCAGGCCAGGCTGGAGAGCGCGGGTTTGTCGCGTAAAACGGGGGCAATAATGCCCAGCCCTTCCGTGATGTTTTGCAGGATAAAGCCAATCACCAGAAAAGTGCCGAGCGTGGCCGCGCCGATGCTATAGGCGGCCCCAATCGCCAGCCCTTCGCCCAAATTATGCAGGCCGATGCCAGTGGCAATCATATAGGCGACGGTTAAACGTTGGTCGGCCTCGCTGCGCCCCACGCTGACCTGGCGCCGTGAGATGGCATCGAGCAGCATAAAAGTGACGACAACGCCCAGCCCAATTAGGCCCACACCTTGGAACGGCCCACCCAGGCCAGCCGCCGTTTCCAGCGCTTCGTTGACGGCATCAATGCCCAGGTAGATCAGCAGACCAGCGGTGACGGCCATCAAAAACATCATCCAGCGCGGCCCCAGGCGACGCAGCGCCGGAAACCAAAACAGCCCCAGAAAAACGGGTAGCACACCCACATACAAGCCGATCAAGGTGAAGCTGAGCAGGGTTGCGCGGTCGGCCACCTTGGTTTCGGTCGCCACATCAATCGCTGTGGGAAAGGCGACCGAATTTGCCGAAAAGAGCGTGACTTCATACGCTTCGCCTTGCACCCAGGGGTAGGGCACGTGGATCACCGCGCGGCCTAGACGCGGCACCGTATGGCCGGGGTCGATGGTATAGCGCACGATGCCATCGTTAATGTTAATCTGCGCGATGGTAAGGTCTTGTGGGCTTGTATTGCGGATCCTAAACTCGAGCACGCCGGGTTGCAGCAGCGTCCGTTCAAAGGTCAGGCTTTCAATCGGCGCGGCCGATTTGACGTTCAACCCCGCGCCGCTGGTCAATAGAAAAAGCACAATCACACCGGCCAGCAATAAGACGGGCAAAATGAGCAGCGCCAACGTGCTGAGCGGGTTCGGTTTTACGGGTGGGGTTGCGGGTGAATTTGTGGCTGTCGTCGTCATCATCTATTCCTCCACCAAAAAGTTGCCCGTCCAGCCCAGTTCGGCAAACTCGGTCTTATGGGCGTGGAACATATATTTGCCGGGATATTTATAGCGAAACTCTAACATGCCACGCTGGGCTTGCATCTGGGCGATCATATCCGTAAATTCGCTCGGGGTCAGGCTGGTGCCGGTGGGATAGTAGTGGAACAGATTGGCATGGAGATGAAAGGAGTTGATCGGGTCAAATTCTAGGACATTGACCAAAAAGATGCGCACAAGCGTGTTAACCTTGATTTTGATCGGGTTGAGATCATAGTGAAAGGGAATGGTATTGACGGCGTATAAATCGTTCGCCAGGTCAAAATCCAGATCGAAGCCGTTCATTACCATCACAAGTTCATGGCCGGCGGGGGGCCAACCTTGCGGCGGATCGATGATAAAAGCACCGTACAAACCCTTGGTAATGTGCTGGGCCAGCGGCATCACGTGACAGTGATAGAGATGGACGCCAAATGGTTCAGCGTCAAATTCATAGACAAATGTGCCGCCCGGTGGCACCGGTTCAAAGACGCCGTCCATCCCGGCTGGATGGATGCCATGAAAATGGATACTGTGCGGATGGCCGGTGCCGTTGACAAAGTTGATGCGAATGCGGTCGCCTTCGCGGGCCCGAATGGTCGGTCCCGGGATGCGCCCGTTATAGGTCCAGGCCGCATACGTGATGCCTGGCGCCACTTCGATGTCTTTTGTACCCGCCACGAAATCATATTCATGCAACGTCTGGCCGCTGGGTAACGTGCTAACCTTGCCATAGTCAAAGTCAGTCAGAATATCGGTAGGATTGAAGCCGTTTGCGGCGTGATTGACTTCGCCCACGGTGCCGGGCATAAACATAGTATGCTCGTTATGCGGATGGGCCGCGGTTTGCGCTTGCGAGACGGCGGGGATAGGGGGTTGCAGCACAGCAGCGCCTGCCAACCCGAGCGCGCTCAGCGTCCCTGCCCGGAAAAGGGTGCGACGCGTGAGGGATATAGACATGGCTATCTCCTTTTTGATATTATTATTTAGATAAGACTAAATTAATTATATCATATAACAAATAAAATAACTTGTCAATAGAAATTTTTTCTTAATCTATTACTAAAGCCAAAGATCGTTGGCATGATTGTGGCTGGGCGTGATGAATCACGCCCCTGCGATGCCATCTGCGTAACGTGCGTAAGTAACCATTCGTTTGGTAGCAACTTATGCCTTCTTGATATTTAGTTCAGTCAATGGTACAATTTAGCCATGACTAAAGAATAAATTCCTATTTTAAAATATAGATATTTGTAAAGGAAGGCAAACTATGACAGTAAAAGGGCATACGCACGTCGAGATCAATCCCACCCAGAGCCACAATGACGAGGGTTGGCGCTTAAAACGAATTACCCGAA
>JBBQBY010000171.1:0-12779 GCA_038318235.1 Caldilineales bacterium | reverse complement strand
GTTGGCGCCAAGTCAATGGCTGAGTGGCCCATGATCGACCGTACCTTATGGCCGAAACCAAATAGTTGGAAGACAAAACGCAAATTCAATTGGCCATTAGAACCCGAATGTGGTTGGGGACCTGGCCCAGTCGTGACGCTGATGACGAGTCGCGTCTGCCCGTGGCAATGTGTTTTCTGCAATGAAAACTCCTACATCCCCAATATGGGGCGCCGGCCGGTTGAGGCTGTGATCGAGGAATTGAACTATCTTGACGATAAATATGGGGTCGGCTCGGTGGTCATCCACGATTCGATGTTTTTTCAAAACCCCCGCTGGCTGCGTGAGTGGATTGAATTGTACCCGCGCAAGGCGAATAAAATCTGGCCGTATTGGGCGGCGGGCCGGGCGGATACGGTGCGCCAGTGGCCCGATCTCTTCGAGGCGTTGATTCGCGAAACCAACTGGAAAACCGTTTCAATTGGCTTTGAATCGGGCAGTGATCGGATTCTGCGCCTGCTTAACAAAGAATGCACCGAAGAAGATAATTATTTTGCGATTGATCTGCTCAATAAATTGGGCGATGAACTCGAAGCCAAAGGGCAGGAGCCACCCAAATTCTGGTCGAATATCATGCTTGGCATTCCGGGTGAGAGCCATGAAGATGCCTTCAAGACGATGCGTATGCTGAAACGCATGAAGCGCGTCTTTCCGTCGATTGCCTTTTATGCGCCTTATCCGGGTTCTGCACTGGGCAACCAGTTGATCGCCGAAGGCAAGAGCCGAATGAGCAAAGACAATTATCATCGTTTCCCCGACGATGAAAAGGTCAAGGGGGTCGATTATCAGTTCTATCGCGAACTGTTGGCCGGCAAATATGACGGCGAGATCTATGGCGATCAAAATGGCAAGCGCTATGGCTCAGATTTATACGAAGGTGCATTGATCAAAGCGTAACGAATAATTCAGGGTGAATCATTGGTCATTAACGCCTGTTACGCAGTCTCGCTTGCGCGTGCAGGCATGCTTGCCGGCTGTCGCCAGAGATGCTGGCGATCCCGATGCGGTACATGCGTCGTTATTTTTAAGGATGAGGTCGTTTAGCGTCTATGAGTAGTTTTAGCAACCCACACTATATGTATTTATTTGAATTGAAAAACGGCAAAAAAAAGCTGGCTTATGGTCAGTCGCCGGAAGATGCGCTGGACATTTTGCAGATTCGCTTGTCTGATCAAGAGATGGAACAAATTATCAAAGACAACTATCTCAAGATCTCACAGCGCGAGCTGCAACAGCATGTGTCTGAGTTGGGTTGAGCGGTTGCCATGCGACTTTCAACCCAACAAGCGCAGATTATTGCTGAACTGGCCCGCGGGAGCCGTCTACAAGATCATCGCAATTTAGATGGTGATAAAGTCTACAAGTTACATCCACTCGGCGCGGCGCCAGCAGAAATCATCGATGCCGCGCTTGTGGCGGATTTGAAACGGCAGCACCTGATTGCCAGCAACATGAAGTTTCCCGCGGCCACGTACTTGCTCACCGACAAAGGTCTTGAACTAGCCATGCGCTTGACTGTGGCTGAGACGCTACCCCTCGGCTTAAAAAACTATCCAGCCGCTGGTTGAATAAGGTGGGTGCCTGTTCATAATTTCGGCGCAAGCGGGCTGTTGCCTTTGGGTTTGTGCTTATTGCTAAGGCGATTTCAATGAAATAAGGATCCAGTGTTTGCCGAACAAAATCATGCGTAGGTGCGTGCTTTTAGCCGCACCATTGGGGTATACGCAGCACGTGCGGCTAAAAGCACGCACCTACGGGATTCTTTATTCTTTGATGGCGCCTAATAATTATAGTGAATTTCATAATAATTGACATGATGCCCGCGTTGTGGTATAGTAAGAGGAATAAATCTTCGAAGCGGTTGGGGTAAAAAGGCTTGGAGTAAGCTGTGCACGCGGTTCGCAAACATATCCTAGAAATTCTAAAAGAGGAGAACGGCGCAACGGTTGCTGAACTAGCGGATAAGCTAGCGATGGCGCCAGTTTCGGTGCGCCATCATTTGGATATTTTGCAGGGCGATAATTTGATCCAGGTTGAACGGATTGAGCGCAAAGGTAATGTAGGGCGGCCACAGTTGATTTATGCCTTGACCGAGGGTGCCACCAGTTATTTTCCCAATAATTTTGCAGCGCTGGCGGGCAATTTAGTCCGCCAACTCAAGCAGATCTTGCCGCAAGAGCAAGTCGAATGTGCCTTTCGTTCGTTGGCCCACGAACTAGCTGGGGAATTAGGCGGCGCAGACATGGCGGAGGCGACTTTTGAGATGCGCCTGGAGCGCGTGACGGCATTTTTGAACGAACGTGGCTATCTTGCGCACTGGGAACATGCTGGCGACAACCCCGAGGCTGGTTATCTGTTGCACAAATGTAATTGCCCTTATGCCGGTGTTGCCGGCCAGCATTCTGAACTTTGTCTGATGGATCAGACGTTGATGGATGATTTACTCGGCAAGCCCTGCCAGCGTACGACGTCGATCCTTGTGAATCATCGTTGTTGTACCTATCAAATTGGCCATGTTGAGCCGGCAGAAATCATGCTGGTCGGTTAAAGGTGAGGCGTGAACAATAACATTAGTTTTGAGCACACAAATTTAGGTTCGATCCGCATTGACCCGGTGCCGGGCGCTTATGCGATTGAACCCATGAGTGACAGCTATGGCCGGCGCATTAACTATTTGCGCATCAGCTTGACCGATGCCTGTAATTTGCGCTGTGTTTATTGTATGCCTGAAGATATGAACTTTCGGCCGCGCCACGAGTTGATGAGTGATGAAGAAATCATTTTTCTGGTCAAGGTCGGCGCTAGTTTGGGCGTCAACAAGATTCGTTTGACCGGTGGTGAACCAACAATTCGACCGAACCTCGTCAATATTGTGCATGAAATTGCCAGCACGCCGGGCATCAAAGATCTGGCGATGACGACGAATGGCTTACTTTTGCCTAAACTTGCCAAGCCGTTAGCCGACGCTGGCTTGAAGCGGGTCAATATTAGCATTGACACGCTGGATGCAGATAAATTTCATCGGATCACGCGTTGGGGTCAGATTGATGACCTGTGGCGTGGGATTCGGGCCGCCGAAGAAGCTGGGTTAACACCGGTCAAGTTGAATGCCGTCGTCGTGCGCAATTTTAATGATGGCGATGATATGATTGACTTGGCGCGCCTCACCTTGGAAAACGATTGGGATGTGCGTTTTATTGAAATGATGCCCTTTGGTCAGATTACCGATTTTCAGCAGACGAATGTGGTGACTTACAAAGAGATGCGCAACCGGATTGAAAGCGCGTTTGGTCCGCTAGAAGAGGCGAGCTACGATTTTGTCGACCCAAGTCGCCCCTTTCGGATTCCCGGTGCAATGGGTACACTTGGTTTCATCAGCAGTGTGACCGAGCCGTTCTGTCAAGGGTGTGGCCGTGTTCGTTTGACCGCCGATGGCAAGTTGCGCCTTTGTTTGTTGCGCGATGATGAGGTTGATTTGTTAACACCTTTACGCGCCGGTGCTAGCTTTGAAGAGTTGCGCATTTTGATGCGCGAAGGCGCTTTCCACAAGCCTTGGGGGCATGACTTGGCCCACGGCCTTGTGGCGGAGAAGCGTTCGATGAATCAGATTGGTGGATAATTGCTCTGTGGTAAATCGTAACTGATAGTAGGTAAGTGAACGCCGGTAACCTAGATTTACCAATTACCAGTTACGATTTACCACTCTTTGTCGATAAATAATTTTCAAATTTGAAGGAGCTTTACATGATTACAGTAACAACCAACGCAGTTGAGAAATTGGGTGGCATTATGGAGCAGAAGGGCATGCAAACCAGCCATGCCTTGCGCGTCTTTGTAAAGGGTGGCGGTTGCGGCGGTATGCAATACGGCATGACCTTTGACACCCCCCGCGAAGATGATGAAGTGTACGAACAAGCAGGTCTACGCGTGATTGTCGACCCCACCAGCCTCTCCTACATGGAAGGCGCCAATATTGATTATGTTGACAACCTGATGGGTGGTGGCTTTCACATCGATAATCCCCAGGCCGTTAGCTCCTGCGGTTGCGGCAGCAGCTTCCGCACTGCGCAGAGCGGCGCCGGTCAAGAACAAAGCTGTGGGCATAATCACTAAGCCAGTGCTACGTTGCTAACGTGAGGCGAGGAGAAAGTTGTCTCTCCTCGCCTTGTTTTATTGGTTGTGTGCGTACAGCAAGAGGTAGAAGATGGCTGTCGATACTTTAGTTGCGCCAGCGATTACTGAGCCAGTGGCCACTGTGGCTGACAAGTCATCCCGTGCTGAATTATCAAACGCTGGCCTGGATGATCTCATGATCTGGCGGTTGAGCGTAGATCAATATCACGCGATGGCTATGGCCGGGATTCTTACTGAAGACGATCCAGTCGAATTACTCGAAGGATTGTTGGTTAACAAAATGACAAAGAATCCCCCCCATAGTACTGCTACCCGTTTAACTGCCAAGGCACTTGCGGGCATTATACCGCCTGGGTGGTTTGTCGATACGCAAGAACCAATTACTTTGATCGATAGTGAACCTGAACCAGATATAATCGTGATCCAGGGGGATATGCGCACTTATCAAGATCGCCATCCAGGCCCTCAGGATGTTGGTATTGTGGTAGAGGTGGCGGATGCAACGCTACGAAGTGATCAAACGTCCAAAAAACGGATTTATGCACGGGCTGGTGTGCCAGTTTATTGGATTGTTAACTTAGTAGAGAAGCATATTGAAGTCTATACAAATCCTGCTGGCGGGGCAAGCAACCCCAATTATCAGACTCACCAAGACTATGGCATGGAAGATGATCTCCCAGTGATCATTGATGCGCAAGAAATCGGCCGTCTAGCCGTGCGAGAGTTGTTGCCATGAGCAACCGTTATTTCACCTTAGCTGAAGCCCGTGCTGTGCTGCCCAGGGTTAAACAATTGATGCAGATGGTGCAAGCAGCTCGTCAAGAGATTTTACGGCTGCGGCCTGAGGTCTGGCCTATGTTGCGCAAAGCCTCCATGAACGGTGGTAGCCGTGAAGCAGGGGAACTGTTGATCCATTTTCAGCGTTTGGAGAACGGCGTCAAGGGCATTATGAACATGGGGATCATTGTCAAAGACGTCGATCAGGGCATTATTGATTTTCTCGGCAAGCGCAACGATCAAGATATCTATCTTTGTTGGCAACATGGCGAAGAGGATATCCGCTTTTGGCATGGTCTAGATGCTGGTTTTTCTGGCCGCCGTCCAATTGATACGCAAATAAGTTGAAGGATAAAAGTATGTCTGGGGTCTCCTCGACAGTTTTGGAAGGCACTTTGGAGCAACGCATTCAAAAGGTGCTGGATGGTTACCGTCCGATTTTGTATCAAGATGGTGGCGATGTGCAATTGGTCAAATTGGACGAAAAAGGCATTGCACATGTGAAGATGTTTGGCGCATGTATTGACTGCCCGATCAGTATTTTGACCATGAAGTTGGGCATTCAACGTTTATTGAAAGAAAATTTTAGTGAAGTAACCGGCCTCAACGCCATTACCGATATTGATATTTCTGCTCTCTACCAACGGCCAACCCCAGCCCATTCCTAACTAGCCATTTATCACTGATCGGAAAGGTTACCCCATGCCGAACCCATTTGGCGCCCCAGAAATTAGTGTACAAGCTTTCGAGGCGAAGCGTAAAGCTGGTGAGCCATTTGTCTGGCTGGATGTGCGCGAACCAAACGAACTGGCCCAGGTTGCGCTTGATGACGAGCGGGTTGTGACTGCCCCTCTGAGCGATCTGTCCGCCCGCCAACTGAGTGCTTTGCCTGCCACTGCCAGCGACAAAAATGCGGAAATTATTGCCTTTTGCCATCACGGCATGCGCAGCGCCCAGGTGACGGCCTGGTTGCGCCAGCAGGGTTGGACGAATGTCGTCAACATGAACGGCGGCATTGATGCTTGGGCGCGTGCGATTGATCCAACGATTGGCACTTATTAACGGTTAGTGCTGAATGGTTAATTATAAAGATTTAAGCGGCTAATCGTCGGTTAATTTTTCTAAAATCCTTCAGATTAATTTGGGTTACCTTAGAAGCCGTGATAGAATCCGCTGGTTATCAGCGCTTTATCAGGATCGTATTTGATAGAATTATTAGATTCCTCCGCGAATCATCTGCGCCATTGCCCAGCCTGGGTCGGACGCAATCTGCGGATTATACAGGAGAGCTAATTTATGCGTGTTGCACTGATTAATCCTAAATTTCGTCTTCCGATTGATACTCGGACCACTCCCCATCTTGGCTTAGCCTATCTGGCCGCCTTTAGCGAGCAGCGTGGCGATCAAGTGGTCATCTTCGATGCCGATGTCGAAAAGCAGCCGGTGGTGGAGTTCATCCAAGAATTTCGCCCGGACATTGTCGGGATTACGGCGAATACCCCGCAGGTGAAACAGGCTTGGCGCACAGCGCGCGCAATCAAAGAAGTCTATGACTGCCCGATTGTGATCGGTGGCCCTCACGTGAGCGTGCTGCCGGAAGAAAGCTGCGAAAAGCCGTATGTCGATATTGTCGTGCGCGGTGAAGGCGAAGAGACCTGGGTTGATATTTGCAATCGTCTGGAAACTTTCCTGAAAGACCAGCCGGTCTATCACACCGAAGCTTTTATGCATGCGGAAAATGAGATTTTTAAGGATTGTCTGGGTGTCAGCTACAAGACAAGCGATGGGCAGATTCACAATAACCCCGATCGCACGCCCATTGCCGATTTGGATAGCTTGCCCTGGCCGGCCTACCATCACTTTAAGATGGACCGCTACACCAACTTGCAACCGGCCACCGATCACGTGGACGGCGCGCGCAGCTTTAGCATTTTGACCAGCCGCGGCTGTCCCTATCGTTGCACCTTTTGCAGCCAGAGCATTATGCCGATCAAGTGGCGCAGTCGCAGCGCCGAGAGCGTATTGGCTGAGTGGCGGCATCTGGTCGACGAACTTGGTGCCCAGGAGATAGGTGTATTGGATGACAGCGCCAATATTCGCGTGAAACGGCTTGAAGAGATTGCCAACGCGTTGATTGAGAACAATTTAAATCATGTGCCGTGGATTTTTGTCAATGGCATCCGCGCCAACTTGGCGAGCAAAGAGTTATTGACCCTGCTTAAAAAGGCCGGCTTGAAACGGACGGCTTTTGGCGTCGAAACGGGTGATCCGGATATCTTGAAGAGCATTGACAAAAAGATTGATCTGGATACGATCCGGCAGGCGTTCAAAAATGCCAAAGAGATTGGGCTGGAAACAATTGCTTTTATGATCATCGGCTTGCCGGGCGAGACGCGCCAGACGATGCAGAATTCGATCAACTTCGCCATCGAAATTGACCCGATGATTGCCAATTTCTCGATGATGACGCCGTATCCTGGCACGAAAGTCTATGAGATTGTCAAGCGCCAGGGTCGCTTCCTGATCAACGACTGGGAAGATTACGTCTTTTTTGAACAGCAGGCGCGCTATGAAATGGGTGAAATGACGGCTGAATTAGTCGAGGAGATGTATCGCAAAGCCTATCGCCAGTTTTACCTGCGCCCTTCGCCGATTATTCGCCGGTTGAAGACAAAAGATTTCTGGCTTAATTTGCCTCGCAACATTCGTATTGCCATGAATACTTTTGTGCCGAAGAAAGAAAAGACTGGCCTGCGCAAGCAGATGGAAGCTGAAGGCTCGATTTAGATGGCTTTGTGCCAAGACTGATATCCACCATCTGTGGTCAGTGATTTCAGGAGAAGTACACGATGAGCACTTCAGAGCAACGGGCCAATTTGCTACCACCCGTCATTTCTACAGAAGAGCCGGATTGGTCGCTAGGTTGGCGCTATGAAACTGTACAAGCTGCGAACGGCCGCGAAACACAGGTGCGGATTCCGCTGACGGCGGACGAAGCAAGCCACCCGCAAGAAGGCTATGTGATGCCCGAACGCACGGAACATGATCGCCTTTCGGACGACCTTTGTGATATGCTGCGTGCTTATTATGAAGCAACCGCTGATGTAGCGGTTTTTCGCAACTTGGTCTTTACCTGGGATCACGCTGATGTCAAGCCGCTTGCCCCTGATGTTGCGGTGGTCGCACAGGTGCGGGCGCGCGCGGCAGATCGCACCCAATTTGTGGTGGCGGATGAGGGAACACGACCCCTGCTTGTGATTGAAATTGTCTCACGCTCTTCGCGCAAAGATGATCGTGTTGAGAAAGTACGTGATTATGCGCTGGTCGGTATTCAGGAATATGTCTATATTGATCACACCGTGCGTCGTGGGCAGCATTTCTGGGAGATGGCCGGTTTTCGGTTGCAGGACAATCACTATTTGCCCATGTTGCCAGATGAAGATGGCGGGCTCTACCTGGAAGCTGTGAATTTACGGATCGGGCTGACTGATGATCAGGTTTGGTTGGAAGAGACCGCAACTGGCAAAGATCTGTTAACAAATTTGCAAGCCAGACAGGCACTTCAGGTTGAAGCACAAGCGCGACAAACTGCAGAAGCCCGTATTGCCGAATTAGAAGCACAGATCCAGGCGTTACGTCAGCAACGTGGAACAACCGATTCGTAATGTAATTATAGTTGTTGATTGAACTATTTATCGATCCGATAAGGACAACTTTACTATGCGCGTTATTCTTGCCAGCCCCGAAGCCAAAGTTTGGAGTGAACGGAAGCATATCCCTTTGGGGCTAGGTTATCTGGCCGCCGTGTTGCGCGAAGGTGGCCACGAAACCATGATCTACGACGCCGCGATTGAAGATGTGGGCGTTGATTATTACCTCGATCAAGCTGTTGCTGAGGGCCGACCTTATCAGATGATCGGTGTGACCGCTACTACGCCCTTGATCAATGATGCCTGGGAAATGGCGCAACTGGGTAAGCAGTATGGTCTGATTACGGTGCTGGGCGGCCCCCATCTCACCATTATGCCGCTGGAATCTTTGCAGGCACCGCATGATAGTTATGTGGATTATGTCTTTAAGGGTGAGGCGGAGTATAGCTTTCTAGAATTAATCAATACGCTGGAAGCTGGGCGAGAACCAGGCATCATTCCAGGCATTCACTTTCGGCGCGGCGATGAATTGATTGTCAGTCCAGAAAGTCCGATGATCCCAGATTTGGATGCGTTGCCTTTCCCGGCACATGATCTCTTTAAGATCGACCGCTACAGCAACATGCAACCGCTGACCGACGGTCTGGATCGCAACGCCCGAAGTTTTACGATTTTAACCAGCCGCGGTTGCCCCTATAAATGCACCTTCTGCTCCAAACCGGTCACCGGTGATACCTGGCGGGCCCGCTCGGTGGAAAGTGTTGTCCAAGAATGGAAATGGCTGGTCAAAGGCTTGGGCGCCACCGAAATCGGCGTGACCGACGACATTTGGAATTTGAAATTGCCGCGCGCCAAGGAACTTTGCCGGCGCTTGGTCGAAGAAGGCTTGAATACCGTGCCGTGGGTGACCGTACATGGCATGAAAGTCAATCATACCGATTTGGAACTTTTCCAACTGATGAAAGCCGCTGGCTGCAAGCGCGTTGGTTTTGGTGTCGAAAATGGCGATGAGCATATGCTGCGCAATGTGATCCGCAAGGGACAGACCTTGGACCAGGTGCGCGAAGCCTTTGCCAATGCAAAAGCGGCTGGTCTCCAGACAATGGGCTTTTTCATCTTTGGCATGCCGGGCGATAACGAAGAGACCATGGAAAAGACGATCCAACTGGCTTTGGAACTTGATCCTAAGCTAGCCAACTTTATGTTAGCGGCGCCTTTCCCCGGTACGGCCATGTACGACATGATCAAAGAAGGCGGCGAGGTCTTTGCCGATAAGTGGGAAGATTTTGCCATCCACGAGCAAAAAGCGCGCTTTACCATGAATGAGAATTACGATTCAGATCTAGTGATCAAGAAGTGGCGCGAAGCCTATCGCCGCTTCTATCTCTATCGGCCTGAACGCGTGCTCGAAAAGATGATGTTCAAAGAGAATTGGACGAACATCCCGAATACTGTCGCCCAGATCAAACGCTTCTTCATCGGCAGCAAAGACCAAATGGCGCCGCACGAGAAAAAAGCGGCGGACGCCAGCATGGTGGCGTAAGTAGGCTTTTTAATTAACTCGTTTGCTTAGCCTGCCTTCCGCTCTGTGAGGCAGGCTTTGTTTTTTGCGAGCTGCGATGTCTGTATACGAAAATGTAGTACAGCGTTTGGACGAAAGTGGCGTCACCTATCAGATACATGCGCATGCGCCGTCGATCACTGTGCTAGATGCAGAAACAAACTTGACTTTCCCAGTTGATCAGTTGTTAAAGACGATTGCGTTTCGCATCAAAAATGGTGGCTGGGTGTTGGCGGCGTTGTGTGGCTATCAGCAAGTGGACTATAAGAAACTGGCCGCAGTCTGTTTTACCAGCCGCGATAAGCTTATGCGCCTGACGCCAGAGGCTGTGGAACAGGAACTGGGCTTTGAACTGGGCGGCGTCTGCCCCTTTGCACCGAATGACCAGACGCATGTCATCATCGACACGGGCGCGCTAAACCATGCTTTGATCTTCTGTGGCACAGGTCGCCGTGATCGCACGTTGGAAATTGCTCCTGCGGACTTAGTACAGGTTAGTGGCGTACAGATCGCACCGTTGGCGAAAGACGCGGCGTGATAGAATCTCTGAAAGGAGTAATAATATGGCTTTACTCACAGTAGAAATTCCTGAAAAATTGTGGTCCAAAATAAAGCACACGGGACGCCCGGCGCAGGAAGTGATCGTCGAGGCGTTGGAGAAAGAGTTCAATGATCAGCCGACAGCAGCACTGGAAGAATTATCACGCGATGAAATTATACGGCAGCTTATTGACGCTGGTGCCGTACATGCGCCAGAGGAGTGGGATAGTCCTGAGGTGCAAGCATGGCTAGCGCGGCCTGAGAGCGAACGTCAAAAAATTATTAAGGAGATGAACGAAATGATCTTCTCGGATTCTCCAGCTTCAAATTTCATCATTGAAAATCGTAGATAAACTGTGACTACATTCTATCTAGACAGCAGCGCTGTTGTGAAATTTTATATTACTGAGCCAGGATCTACTTGGTCACGCCGTATTATAGAATCGAAAACCAATGTGTGTACAGTTTGTGATATCTGTTTGCCAGAGGTGACTGCTGCTTTGGCCCAAATGTATAGATCTAAACGCTTTAGCTGCACTGTCATGATGGATACTTACCAACGTTTTCGAACCGACTTACGTCAATCCCTATTTGTAAGTCATCCTGTTGATAAGCCCACACTCTCATTAGCTGCGGAATTAGCGTTACGACGGACACTTAAAGGATATGATGCTGTTCAAGTCGCAGCCGCTATACTTGTTAATAACAAAATAAAAGGTGAATTCGTATTTATTACCGGTGATAAGAAAATGTTGGATGCCGCACAAGCGGAAGGATTATCAACGGATAATCCATTCGATCATGCTGATGAAGACAACAAAAATAAATGCTAGGACTCATACCAAAACTACCCATGTATTGGGCTTTTCGGGCCTTGGGCTGGCCCAAAGTCAAACCATTTTCTGTCGTGATCAGTGTCAGCTATCGCTGTAACAGTAAATGTCGCACCTGTGACGTGTGGCGCAAACCCAACGACGATTTAACCCTGGCCGAGTGGGATAAAGTTTTTGCCAGCTTGGGTACGTCGCCATTTTATATGACCTTCACCGGCGGTGAACCATTTTTGCGCAGCGATTTGGACGATCTGGTGATCAGCGCATATAAACACTGCAAGCCGGAAGTGATTACGATTCCCACCAATGGTATGTTGACCGAACGTGTGCTCGAAAAGGTCGCGCGCATGTGTCGTGAATGCCCCACCTCCAGCATTGGCATTAATTTGAGCCTGGACGGCATCGGCGATGAACATGACGATATTCGCGGTGTGGAAGGCAACTGGAAACTGTCAATGGAGACCTGGCAGCGGCTGAAAGAGTTGCAAAAGGAATATAAAAACCTGGTGTTGACGGTGCATACGGTCATTAGTCGCTTCAACGTGCATCGCTTTAAGCAGATTCAAGAAGGGTTAAAGTTTCTGCAACCGGATAGCTATATCACCGAAGTGGCCGAGGAACGGGTTGAATTGGATACGGTGGGCTGGGGGATCACGCCGCGCCCAGAAGATTATGACGAAATCGCAGACTTTCTCAGCCAGCAAGCAAAACAGACGCCAGCCAAAGGCATTGCCCGTTTTACCCAAGCTTTTCGCGCCCAATATTATCAATTCGCCAAACGCGTCTTGCACGAGCGCGACCAGGTCATCCCCTGTTATGCCGGTTGGGCCAGCGCCCATATTGCGCCAAATGGTGATTTGTGGAGCTGCTGCATTCGTGCTGAATCGGTGGGCAATTTGCGCCAAAATAACTATGATATCACGCCGATCTGGCGCAGTGCAGCCATGGAACAGATGCGCGGCAGCATCAAACGCAAAGAGTGTGCCTGCCCGATGGCGAATGCCAATTACGCCAACATGTTGCTCCATCCACCGACGGTGGCGAAAGTGATCTTGGATGTGCTAACCTAATCCCCTAATTGTTTGATGTTTACGCCCGATAAGGGTTTGCGGGCGTTTGATTGCTTACTGTGCATTACGCCTGTTGATAATAAATTGGGTGGCACGCCTAGTTATTTGAAGGCTGATAGGTGTGGCGCGTGATCAGGAAAGAAAGTTGCGAAAAATTAGAAGGGAAAAATATATG
>JBBQBY010000170.1:0-12843 GCA_038318235.1 Caldilineales bacterium | reverse complement strand
GCTTGTCTGCTTGTGCTTTGCCTCTACACGATTGCATTTCTTCGACTTCCCCACGACGGTGCTTATCTAATTCCCCTGATTCCGTTTATCATTCTCTTATTGGCTCAATTGCTGACGCGTCAGCAATTTATTGCCATCTGTTTCGCGATTATTCTTTCGTCGTTTTTGATTACGGTTGAAAAAACAAAAATTTCTATGATGGGTCCTATTTTTAATGACCATCAGGAGAGAATAGAGAAGATCGCATATACGGAACGGTATATATCTACAATGAGTCATCTTGACCATAAGAGTGTAATCATTGCCGGGCAGTGGTTAGCTGAGATGACCAATGCCTGGCAACCTGATGCTAGTGTGTCAGTAAAAGTTGTGCATTTTCTCAAAAAATCTGACTTGCAAGTCTATCTTGAGCAAGATTTTCGACCCTTTTATCTAGCGGGTCAACGTCAACTTACAACTGAAATGTATGGGTTTGACCTTGACGATATGGGGGCTAATCCCTTAATTCCAAGTGATGATCAAAACGTCAAATGGTAATTTCGTCTAGACAACACGGCCGTCTATGAAGCTATATATCGGCAAAGATAGTATCTTCACGAACAGCAACCTTATGCTGGCAAAAAAGTGGTTAACCCCGCTGCTGATTTTTATCGTTGTCGGTGCGATTCATGGCCTCAGCCCGGTGATTACCCTGGCGGATTCGGCCTGGACCGTGGCGGTGGCGAGCAGTATTCTGCACGAACATAACACCGATCTCAACGAATATAACCCTGAATTGCGGCGTGATGATTGGCGCGTGGAACATTTGCCCAGTGGCGACTACTCCTATCTGCCGATTGGCGCGCCGCTGCTCGCCGTCCCTTTTGTGTGGCTGGCCGAAAAATTGTCTCCTTGGTGGTTCGGGATCGCCGATCTGCGTACCTATTTCTATCAGCATCCGATTGGCTCCATTCCAGGCTTGATCGAACATCCATTAGCGAGCTTAGTCGTGGCGCTCACAGCGGTTGGTATTTATGCCATTGCAAGGCTACGATTGACGTTGCCGCGCGCCTTGTTGCTGGTCTTGATCTTTGCTTTTTGTACGTCTGCCTGGAGCACGGCCAGCCGCGCCCTGTGGCAGCATGGCCCCTCGATGTTGATGTTGACGCTGGCTTTGTGGTTATTGCTCAAGGCGCAGCAGTCACCAAAGTGGGCACAATATGTCGCCTTGCCGCTGGCGATGGCCTATGTGATCCGCCCCACCAATAGCCTCTCGGTCTTGATCCTAAGTTTGTACGTTTTATGCTATTTCCGCCCGTACTTTATCCGCTATTGTCTCTGGGGGCTGTTGATCGCTGTACCTTTCATCACCTACAACTTCAGCCTTTATGGCAGCCTCCTTTCGACGTATTACCAAGCTGGCCGCATCGGCGCAACGGGGCAACTGCCGGAAGCATTGTTGGGCAACTTGATCAGCCCGGCGCGCGGTTTGTTTGTCTATTCACCAATTTTCCTCTTCGCGCTGATGGGTGCCTGGTTGGATTGGCGCCGGCCTGCTTTAACCGCCCTGCCCACCCCTAGGCTGAGTATGGCGTTGGCCTTGATTGTGACGCTGCACTGGCTGACGATCTCATCGTTTCCGCACTGGACTGGTGGCTGGTCGATTGGCCCGCGGCTCTTTACGGACATGACGCCCTATTGGGTCTATTTTCTAATCCCGCTCGTTGCCAGCTTGCCCAAGCCGCGTACTGTTGGCGCGCTGGTGCGGCTGACCCCGTTCGGTGTGGCGTTGATGCTTAGCTTTTTCATGCACTGGCATGCGGCGTCGGATCAGAATGTTGATTATTGGAATCGCGTTCCCAACGACATTGATCAACACCCGGCGCGCATCTGGGATTGGCGCGATCCACCGTTTGGGCGTGGCTTTGGCCCAGCATTATGGATGATGGCGCCGGATGCGCTACAATACAGTGATGAGGCCAACCACCATTTACAGGGCGTTCGCCTGTTGTTCACCAGCCTGGACACCAGCAAAACGACGCTCGAAATCGCATTGCCGGTTGGTGTCACGCCGGTCACAGACGCGGCCTTTGCGCAACAATTTACGATGACGTCATCAATCGCGGGCCTGACTGTGCGCACCAAGGAAAGTTTTGGCTTCAACCAGAAAAGGCACATCGAATTAAACTTTGATCCAGCGCTCTGGCCGTTGACGACGCAGCAACCGCTGCTGCAAATCGCGGCTAAGGCTACTAACATTTGGTGGAGCCGCCAGACCAAGGTTGCCTTGCCAGTGGGCGAACTTGATCACAGCTATAGTACAATTTTGGACGCAAGCCAATGACCACAATTTCAATTATCATTCCCGTTTGGAACGGGCGGCACTTGCTGCCGGCTTGTTTAGAAAGTTTGCGCGCTGAACGTTTGCGTGACAATTCGCGACCAGAAATTATTGCCGTTGACAACGGCTCCGCCGACGGTTCCGCTGATTGGATCATCGCGAATGAACCCGAAGTACGTTTGCTGCGCCACCAATACAATCTCGGCTTTGGCGGCGGCTGCAATCGTGGGCTGCGTGCGGCGCAAAGTGAGCTGCTCATTTTACTGAATCAAGACGCGCAGGTCTATCCCGGGTGGTTGCAGGCGCTGGAAGAGACTTTTGAGAACCCACGGATCGGCATTGCGGGTTGCAAAATCTTCTATCCCGACGGCAAGACGCTCCAACATGCCGGCGCTTGGATCGAGTGGCCGATGGGTTATGGCCGCCATTTCGGGCATGGTGAAGCGGATGCCGACGCCTGGGATGTGGCAAAACCAGTTGAATGGGTGACGGGCGCGGCGTTTGCCATCCGCCGGGCGACGTATGTAGCCACGGGTGAATTGGATGAAGAATTCTGGCCGGGTTATTTTGAAGATGTGGATTACTGTCTGCGCGCAAAAGTGCAAGGCTTTGAAACCTGGTATGCGCCCGCCGCCATGCTCAAACACCAGGAAAGCACATCGATTGGTGATAAATTAGAATTGCATCGCGTTTTTAACCGCAACCGGCTGCGGTTTACCCTCAAACACCTGCCGCCGGCTCGCTGGTTGGCGGAAGCAGCCCCAGCCGAACAACAATTTATCATCCATAGCCGTGGCCAGGAAGCGGCAATCCGCCAGCTGAACTTGCTCGAAGCGGCCGCGCTTGCCCCCGCTTTACTGATCCGTTACTGGCAGGCCGATCAGGCAACAGTTCAAAAAATCGTTGCGACGTTGCGTACGCTTGCCGCTAGCCATGCCGCAACCTTGCGTAAGACGCTCGATGATCCAGTTGCGCAACCGGCTGTTAACCCTGCGCCGCCCGCCTTGACAACCCTCAAAGAATTTGAATTCAGCGCCAACAGACCGTTGGCTGGTGTGCTTTTTAGTGGTTTTCGGCGTCTTTGGTACAATGTGGCAGCACGCTGGGCTATCCTAGATTTGCGCATCCAGCAAGATCGGATCAATCAGCAACAGTTTGAATATAATCATCAGTTGCAAGCGCATATGCAAACGCTACAGACTTATCATCAGCAGGGGATTGAACAATTGCAGCAGGAAATTGAACAATTACAGCAGCAATTGGCGCTGTCGATTGAACGTAGCACAATCCTTGCCCAGCAAGTATTGACCTTGCAACAGCAGGCCGAGAAGGATTTGGCATAAAGCGATGCGTGTTTTGTATATGACCCCTACGTTTCCACCGGACTATATGGGTGGCGCAGAAGTTTCAATCTATCACGCTGTGCGCGGGCTGATGGCGCGTGGCGTCGAATGTACGCTGCTGATGGTTAACAATCGGCATGCGGTGGATGTTGATCAATGGTATAACGTCGATAATATCCCCACCCATCGGATTACCTTGCACACGCGCTTACCCGGCCAAGCTCTATTTGATCCGCGCGTCTATCGCCTTGTCCGCCGCGAGTTGGCTGCCACGCGGCCCGATTTGGTGCATATGAATAATGTCTCTGGCATGTCGTTGGCGCCTTTTCTGGCCTGCCACCACGCGGGCATTCCTGTGATTAACACGTTGCACGATTTATGGCTGCTTTGTCCCAACAATATGCGTTATCGCGCCGATGGCTCCTATTGCGATCCTGCGCAATTTCCCAACGGTTGTCATCAATGCTTTCGCCGTTATCAGTATTGGGCGGCGGTGCCCCAGCGCAAGCGGATCTTTCAACGCCTGACCGCCAATGTGCACACGTTTATCTCGCCGAGCCAAGCGTTGCTAGAACGGCATGTCGAAGCTGGTTATGAACGTAAGCGCTTTCGGATGCTGCCGTATGGCTTTCCAGAAGCGATGCCCAGCGAACCCCAAGCGTTGCAAGTGCGCCAAATTGAGCGTAGCGCCCCAGAACATCGTACCCTGGTCTTTGCCGGTGGTGGATCGGCTAACAAAGGTCCGCAGGTGGTGCTAGATGCCATCCCTACCCTAATCGACCAGATCGAAAACTTGCGGATTATTGTGGCGGGCGGTGGGGAAGACCGTTTTCTGGCGCAATTTCGCCGTTATGATCCCGTGGTGCAGGTGCTCAATCACGTTGGTTTTGCGGATATGCGTTCGCTGTTTGCCAACGCCGACTTGACGTTGGTCGCCTCGACCTGGCATGAAAATTCGCCAGTGGTGATCTATGAAAATTTTCAAGTGGGGACGCCTTGTGTTGGTTCAAATTTTGGCGGCATCCCAGAACTGATCACAGAAGACAAAACCGGCTATCTGTTCCCCGTTGGGGATGCGCAGGGATTGGCCGATAAAGTACTTCGCCACTTCCAAAAGCCAGCCGAACAGCGACGGCAGATGCGGCGCGAATGTGTGAAGGCTGCGCGCCAGCGCTTTAATTTTACGACTTATCTTGATCAGCTTTGTCAGCTTTACGGCGAAGTTTTGAATGGATAAGCCCGGCGCTATGCATGTTCTGCACATTACGCATCAATATCACCCGGCGATTGGTGGCTCTGAACGCTACATTACCGACCTTTCCGAAGAATTAGCGCGCCGCGGGCATACGGTGGATGTTTATACAACCAGTTCAACCGACTATCATACTTGGCAGCCAACGCTCCCTGCCGTCGAGTGTATTAATAACGTCAACGTGCAGCGTTTTAGCAGCTTGGCGCGTGGGAAATTAGCCTGGCGCCTGCTTGAGTTTGCCCTGCTAAACTATGATTTTGTCCGCCATCGCCCGCGGTGGCTCGAACCGCTGATCTTCTATGGCAATGGGCCGTGCTCCCCAGCCTTATTTAGTGCAGTTTTGCGCACTGCGCCGCACTATGATCTAATTCACATCAACCAACTGCACTATGCGCATGCGTACACGGCCTTTGTTGCGGCGCGGCTGCGCAAGGCGCTGATCGTGACCACCCCCCATCTTCACGCCGAACAGCCGCAAACCTATGCCACCGGTTATATGCGCCAAGTGTTAGCGCAGAGCGATGCAGTTTTTGCCGTGACGCGCGCAGAACAGCAATTTATGCTGGAACAGCAATTAAGTGATCAAGTGGTGCTGGGCGGCAACAGTCTCAATCTAGATCGCTTCCCGCCGCGCACGACCAGTGAAGCCAGGCAGCGGCTTGGCTTGTCTGAAGCTGCTTTTGTGATTCTTTTCTTGGGGCGTAAGACGGAGTATAAAGGTTTAGACCTGACATTGCGCGCCTTCGCGGCCTTACGTCAACAGCGCAAAGACCTCGTTCTCCTGGCCGTTGGACCAGAAACCGAGTTTTCTAAACGCTTATGGGCTGAATCTGGTCCGCTGGATGGTGTTGTGCGCCATGATGCGGTCTCAGAAGCGACCCGCCTCGATGCGTTAGCCGCCTGTGATGTTTTGGTGTTGCCCTCGACGGGTGAAGCGTTTGGGATTGTCTTTTTGGAAGCCTGGGCCTATGGTAAAGCTGTGATCGGCGCCCGTATTCCTTCGATAGCGTCCTTGATTGATCACGAAAAGAACGGCTATCTGGTGGTGCCCAGGCAGCCATACGAGTTGCAACGCCGATTGGCGATGTTGATAGAAAACCCCACACTGGCGCAGACGTTAGGCGAAAGTGGCCAACGCAAGCTCCACGCCCGCTATACCATCCAACAGATTGGTGATACGGTCGAGGCCACCTATGCCCGAGTGATCCGCCACAAGGCGAATTGATGCTAGAGGGTAAAGCAACCAGTAGGTAGAATTGTAGGTCATCCCTTTTAGGGTGACAATGGTGCGATTGTCACCCTAAAAGGGATGACCTACGGGAAACTTCACTGTGCCTTTATTGAATGATGGTATTGATTATTCCAGAAACTCAGGTAATTTATGCGCGTTAGTATCATTAACCTTAATCTAATTAAACAGGATGCAGTCGGCCAAAATATTCTGCATCAGGTGCGTTTTTTTCAACGCCGGGGTGATGAGGTGCAAATTTATGTAATGCATCCACCGGTTGATGTGGCTCCAGAGATTGTGGCGTTGACCCGCATCGTGACGAGTACAGATCTGTTGGCGCGTCGCGATAGTTATTTTGCGACATCTGACCTCTTTATCTATCACTATCTCGGCCATCACGCGTTGATGGATAGCATCAAATATTTAGAGCGCGGTGCTGCGATCTTCTATTTTCATAATGTCACCCCGCCGGCCTTGTGGAATCGCGCCGAAGACCATCAGCAAATGGCGGCGGATGTCGCCGATATTGGCAAGTTGGCGGCCTATGCCGATCTGATCGTGGCCGACAGCCCGTTCAACGCTCAAGATCTGATCGAGCAGCACCAGTGTGATCCCGATCGCGTGCGTGTGCTGCCGCTGGCAGTGCCGCTCGATGAATTTAGCCCTGGCCCTGGCGATCTGGCGCTACGTACGCGTTATCGGCTAGAGGGACGGCGGACCATTCTTTATGTGGGCCGTGTGGCGAGTCATAAACGCGTCGATCTGTTGGTGGAGGCCCTGGCGCTGGTCAAGCAACAGATTCCCAACGCGGCTCTATTGATTGCTGGCGATCACGAAACAAATCCGGCTTTTGCCACGGTTGTCCAAGCGATCCGCCAGCGAGCCCAGGTCTTGCAGATTGCCGATGATCTGATCTTTACCGGGCGCGTTGAGGCGATTGCGCCCTTTTACCGGCTGGCCGAAGTCTACAGCTCGGCCAGTTTGCACGAAGGTTTTGGTGTGCCGCTGATCGAAGCAATGGCTTCGGGCATTCCGGTGGTGGTCAGCGATGCCACGACTCATCCGTGGGTGCTCGATGGGGCGGGTCTGCTTGCTAAGCCCGGCGACGCGGCTGATCTAGCCGCCAAGCTCGTGAGCGTGCTCGGCGATGATCGGTTCTATGGGGAGCTAGTGCAACGAGGCTTAGCGCGCGCCAAAGAATTTTCACTTGAACAATATAATATTCACTGGATCGAAATTGTGGCGGAAGCAACGGCTTGGCTACCGCAGCGTCCGTATCCTTTCTTTCGGCTGCCGACGCTCGCTTCGCTGAAAGAGAAAAAGCCGGTGGAGAGACCGTCTGGTGATCAAGCCGAACCGAGCGCCTTAAGCCTGACTTTGCGCGAAGATGTGGCGCAGTTGCAAGCCGCCGCCGATGTGATGATCAAAAATTATACAGTTAGGTCAGGGTTGCCTGTAATTGGTGGTCTGTTGGCCTGGTTGCGGCGCAACCTTACTTCGCATTTGCGCGAACCCTACCTCGACCCAATGTTTCGCCGCCAAGAAGGCTTTAATTGGCTGGTGGTGCATACCTTGCACCATCTGGTGCATCAACTTGCCCAGCCGGTCCTGCCCACTGACGATGATCGCATCGCAAAATTAGAGGCCGAAGTGGCTGCGTTGCGGGCCGAGCTAGCGCAGCAACGGAATGAAAATACGTTATAATGAGCGACTCATTCAATCGTTTGCGTGTTCGAGTGTTTTAAAGATCCATACAAAGACGCCTTTTAAAAAGATGATCGAAACCATGTTACCCATTCACACGGCGGCTATTATTTCACCAACGGCCCGAATTGCTGACGCTAGCGGACAACATACGATTGACCTGGCGCGTTTGTTGCAACGCATGCAGGCCGAGGTAGAAATTATCTATAATTATGCAATGGGCGAGCTGCCCGACGATATGCGGCCAATCGCACGGCTGGATGAACAATCTGACTATGTGCCAACGGCCGAGCTCACCATTCTGCAATATCCGATCTGGTATCCGCTGGCCGAGCGTTTTCGCCAAGCACGCGGCACAACCCTCTTTTGGTATCACGGCACGACACCCCCGGCATTTTGGACAACGGCCGAAGATTTGCCGTTGTTGCAGCGATCTGAACGCAACACCACGCTCGTCTGGCACGCCGACCTGGCTGTGTGTACGAGCCCGTTTACGGCCCAAGAATTGCACCGCCATGCTGGCTATCCCCAGCAGCGGATTCGGGTTATTCCCCTCGCCATTGACACCGAGTCTCTCCAGCGTAAGCCCGCACCCACCGTCTTAGAACAGTTACGCGACCAGTGGCAATTGCACAACAAACAAGTGCTGCTCTTTGTCGGACGCGTCGTCAGCAACAAACGGGTTGATCTGCTGATCGACGCCTTGGCCCGTTTAGCGCCCCAGTATCCCGATTTAACCTTGTTGATTGTCGGTGATAACAGCGGCTCACTGGCGATGCAGGCGCTGATGCCGCAGATCGAAGAACAGATCAAACGTCTACAGCTAACTGGACGCGTCATCTTTACGGGCAAGGTCGCTGATGTTGCCCCCTACTACCATCTGGCCGATTTTTTTGTGCATGCCAGCCAGCACGAAGGCTTCTGTATGCCGTTGATCGAGGCGATGGCCGCGCGTGTGCCAATTGTCGCCAGTGCCAGTGGCGCCATGCCTTGGGTGCTCAATGCCCAGACTGCGCAGCAAGATGGCGTAGGGTTAACGTTTACTCCTGGTGATGTAGACGCCTTGGCTCAGCAGGTTGAACGTTTATTGACGGATTCGACGTTGTGTAATACGCTGGTCGAGCGTGGGACGCGTCGCATTGTTGAATTTGATCAAGCGCATTTTGAACGGCGCGTGGCAGATGTGATCACAGAAGCCGCGGCCTTAACTCCTGAAAAATTGATTCAACCGCTGAGTGGTGATCTTTATCCGCCTGCCGATGTCGCGCTCCATGGCTACCGCGTGCGCTCCAATCTCCCCTTACTCGGAAGACTGATCGAAAAGGTGCGCACAAATAGCACGAGCCATGTCAAAGAAGCGTACCTGGACCGCATTATCGATCGCCAAGTCCGCTACAATCGCCTATTGGCCGACGAGATCAATCGACTACATACAGAAGTTGCTCACCTGCGTGTACAATTGGACGAATTGCGTGAAAAATCTTAGAGCGACTTTGGGTCGTTGTTTCTACGTAGATCAATAGAGTTTATCGGGAATAAGGGATTTACAGGAGAGCCGATAATTTGCCCACCAGAGGTGTGAGCTTATTCACGATAATGTCTAATGTAAAAGATTAGCTTCATCGTGTTCGAATTCCTCACCTGATAACTTTGCTCCCCAAGATCACGCGCCCTACTTTTGCTGAGATTATCCGGTTGACAATCATTCTAGGACTGCCGATTCTGTAAGCGTTTACCGATCAAGGTTTATCTAATCAAAGGTTGCGGTGGCTGATCTATGCAGAAACTATTTAGGCGATTTCAATGAAATAAGGATCCAGTGTTTGCCGAACAAAATCATGCGTAGGTGCGTGCTTTTAGCCGCACAATTTGGGTACACGCAGCACGTGCGGCTAAAAGCACGCGCCTACTCGATCCTTTATTCTTTGATTGCGCCTTAGTAATTGTACGGCTTAGTACATGCGATTTGTGTCAGAATATCGTAAGGTTTATGCGTGCTCGACCGTGTCTAGAAGTCGTGTGCAAGCGCTTTTATAGATCAATTATGGGAAAGATATAAGAATATCGCTCTATGCTTAAAAATTTGATCAGTCAAATCAAAAATAATTATGCCATGCGTAACTGGAATACACCCTCCAAGATCCGTAAAATAGCCATTCTAGCCCTTGTGTGTGTGGCCGTTTATACCGGCATCAATAGTCGATTCACCCGTTTGCTGGCGGCTCCCGATGCCGATATTGACATTCCGCTGACGAGTGCGCCGCCGCTCAACTCTGTCCCGGTCGTGCTTGATCTGGATGGTGATGGCCCGCAGGAGATTGTGTTGGCTAGTGCCGATGGCATACTCTCGCTGATCAGTGGCAAGACCAATCAAGTCATTTGGACAAAAAATCTGGCGGAATATCTCAGCGGCTATAGCAAAGTCTATGTTGAAGCTGGCCTGGCCGCCGGCGACCTGGATAATGATGGCAAGATCGAAGTGGTCATCGCCACGGGTGGGCGACCAATTAGCGCGGCCAAACCAGGCGCAGTGATCGTGCTGACCTATGTCGGCGGCGCAACACCATTTGCCTTGAAAGCCGGTTGGCCGCGTTACGCCTTCGATGAATTGGGCAGTTCTGGCGATCATCCCGATGGCACGCCGGATGGCTTTCTCTCTACACCTGCGATTGGGGATATCGATGGTGATGGCCAAAAAGAGGTCGTGATTGGCGGCATGGATCGGCGCCTCCACGCCTGGCATGCGGACGGCAGTTATGTCACTGGTTGGCCAATTGATCGGACTAAAAATCTTTTTCGCGATACGATCTCTTCCCCGGCGCTGGCCGATTTGGATAACGATGGCAAAGCCGAGATTATCATCGGTACCAATAATTTTCGCGTCTGCCCCAATCCCTATCTCTTCTATGTGCTCAAAGGTGATGGGACTTTCTATCCCGGCTGGCCTGTAGAAACGACGGACAATATCGCCTCGTCGCCGGCGGTGGGTGATCTGGATGGCGATGGCTTTCTGGATATCGTGGTGGGCACCGGCAACTATGATGAACATTGCCAACAAGCGGCGGATGGCAATAAAGTCTATGCCTGGGATCGTAATGGTCAACCGTTGCCCGGTTGGCCGCGTGCTACAGATGGCAATATGGAAACCTCGCCTGCGATTGGTGACATTGATGGTGATAACAAGCTAGATGTTGTGATCGGTTGCCATGATTATAACAATCGGGCCTGCAACACGCTCTATGGCTGGCATGGCGATGGAAGCACACTGGCTGGCTGGCCGATCCATAGCCTACACCCGGATTATCCCAGCACCTTTGACGTGTGGGATAGCACTAGGATGGCCGACATTGATGGTGACGGTACGGTCGAAGTGCTGGCTGCCGATGGCCTAGACGTGATCGTGATCAAGCCAGATGGGAACATTGAACAACCGGTCAAACGGACGACGCACCTCTATCATCCACCTGGTCTCACCATCACCGATCTGGATCATGACGGTCTGTTGGAAACAATCGTGGTCGGCAAAAATGAGGCGAACAATCTTGGCATTGTGCATATTTGGCAGGAAACTGGCTCTGCGCTTGGCAACGTACCCTGGCCTACCTCGCATCACGATATGCAACGCACCGGCTTGCAATTACCACTCTCGACGATTTCTGGCGTAATTACCGATAAAGCTGGTGCGGGTGTCGCCAATGTCACGGTTAGCGCGGGGTCAAAAAGTGCCGTGACGGATCAAAATGGCAACTATACCCTGGCCAATCTACTGAGCGGCGCCTATACAGTGCGTCCATCCAGCCCGAATCAATCCTTTGAACCGGACGAACTTACCATCACTGTGCCGCCCGCCGCCACGGAGCAAAATTTTGCCCAGCGTGCCGATCTGATTCATGGCTACGTCCAGCAGAGTAATGGCACGGGCTTCGCTGGCGCGCCGCTCGAGTTGAACAATGGAACGCAGACCAGCAGCACCGAAAACGGCTATTACGAATTCAGCGATCTGGCGCGCCAAACCTATACGGTAACGCCGGGCAAAACCGATCTGCGTTTTGTGCCTGGGCAACAGACCGTGACGCTGCCCGATCTGGCTTTTTATAATTTTATCGTGCTGGCGGCGTCGGTCTCCAAAACATTTAATAAACCAGACGATGCTGCCCTGAGCTATGTCGATACTCAGGAATTGCCGACAACCTTTGCTGTGCCCATGACCCGCGCCATTAACGTGACCGTGGTCGTCACACCAACCCTACCCCCCGCGCCTGACCAAGATATTTTCACCGGGCACGCGTTTGAACTGACGATGCGCGATAATCGTAGCGGCGCGGTCGCCCAATCGCATGTGGTGATCAACTATAGCGACGCCGATCTACAAGCGATCATCACCGAAAGTGGTCTAGCGCTCAAAGTGTGGACCGGACAAAACTGGCAAACGCTGCTGGAACGTTGTCCCGAAGCGAATCCAACCTTGGATACCGGAGCGAATACATTGAGCGCAGATTTGTGTGGTGAAGGGCTCTTTGCGCTCTTTGGCCCCACCCAACGCGTCTTCTTGCCGCTGGTGAACCGATAGATGACAACTGCATCGCGTAGTCTGTCGGTTGATATTTTGGTCAACGCAGTGCGCAGCAACGAAGCCACCGGCGATCATACGATTGCGCTGGCACGCGCGCTGGTGCGGCAATCCGCTACGGTGCGAATTTTTAGCACCGCGGTTGGCGCTCTACCCGCAGATATCCAATCGATCACCCAGCAGATCGCCGCCGCCGATTATCGGGGTGGCGCCGATCTCTGTATGGTTCAATATGGCATCTGGCATCCGCTGGCCGAACTGTTACGCAGCATGAAAACGCCAGCGATCTTCTGGTATCACGGCGTCACCCCGCCCGAACTTTGGTCAAACGCTGCTGATCGGGCGGTGCTGCACAATGCGCGCCAACGGGCGAATCTGGTCTGGCAGACAACCTTGGCCGTCTGCACCAGCGCTTTTACCAAA
>JBBQBY010000169.1:0-12931 GCA_038318235.1 Caldilineales bacterium | reverse complement strand
GGTCAGACGCCGCAACAAATTCTGGATGGCGGTCTAGTCGCGGGCATGGACATTGTGGGGGTTGACTTTCGCGACGGCATTTTGTTTGTGCCGGAAGTGCTGATGGCGGCCAACGCCATGAAGGCGGGCATGGAAATCTTACGCCCGTTGCTCACCGAGACGGGCGCAGAACGCGTTGGCACCGCTGTGATCGGCACGGTCAAGGGGGATATCCACGATATTGGCAAAAATCTGGTCGGAATGATGTTGGAAGGTGCCGGGTTCGAGGTGATCAACCTGGGGATTAATGTCGATGCGGACAAATTTATCGCCGCCATCCACGAACATAAACCAGACATTATCGGTATGAGCGCGCTGCTCACCACTACGATGCCTTATATGAAAGTGGTCGTTGATACATTGGGCGAAGAAGGGTTACGCGATCAAATCTACATCATGGTCGGCGGCGCACCAGTGACGGAAAATTTCGCCCGTGAAGTTGGCGCAGATGCTTATGGCCGCGACGCAGCGGTGAGTGTGGAAATCGCCAAACGTTACATGGCAAGAATCCATAAAGCAAAACGCGACGAAAAGGCGGCCCAAGCGGCAGCGCAGTGATCATCGCCACACGCGCAACGCTGAGTCAAAACAGGCGATAAAATTCCTGGCGATTGCACCGGGAATTTTATCAGCCGCCGCAACCTTCAAGCAGCAGACACAAAATTTTTATGTTTGGCAACTATACTTATATCGTTTGGTTAATTTTATTTATCGGTCTTCCCCTGCTGTTGTTGCTAATTTGGCGGCGTTCGCTCTGGAAGCAACGCCGCACCTTAGCCTTGGCCACCTTCGGCTCATTGGTGGGCGGCTGGGCCTGGGATGTGATCGCCGTACGCTTTGGCGCTTGGTATTACGACCCGAACCATATTCTTGGCCTTTGGTATTTTGGTTTGCCGATCGAGGAATGGCTGTGGATTGTGGGGACAACGCTGTTTTTTGGTTCGATCACCGTCTTATTCGCTGAAAGAAAAGGAAAAGTGAGGGGTGATGAGTGAACTGTAAGATTCACTCATCACCCCTCATACGATCACTATGACCTTAATTCCTGAACATTTCTCCCATCTCTTCATGCTGACCGCTGCCGGGCTGGTCTTTCACGCCATCCTCTGGGCGCGCAATGGCCGTTTTCTCTGGCGCAACGGGTCGATCATATTATCCGTCATCGCGCTTTCTGAACTCTGGACCTTGATCAGCGATCCGCTTGGCGGATATTGGGGAGCATGGTATTTTGCCCATGCCAAAGTGCTGGGTTTCTGGTTTTTACAATTAACGCCACTAGAAGATTTCTTCGGTATAGCGGTAGTGAGCAGCGCCGCCGCCTGCGCTGTGCTTGTCTTCGGCTACAGCCCACGTCGCTGGATTTAGCCGTACTCCACTGACCCATTCAGCTTAAGCCTAAAAACCCACTCACAAAGTTTGTTCTTCCAACTAGCGCCAAACAATCGATTCGTCGCGTCATTATACGGCAACGAGTAGCTTTTACATCTGGGCAAAACAGAACAAATGTACTATATTTATCGAGGCTAATTTTTAAATGAATCAGCATCACCCAAACAATAAGCACCGTGGCGCAACTGGCAACGCTCGGCCAGACCCATTTAATCAGGAGGATCACGATGGCCAACATTCAACTTTTGGTCGGCACCACCAAAGGTCTGTTCATCTATCGCACGGATGCCCAACGACAGGCGTGGCAGGTGGCGGGGCCGCTGCTCAGCGATTGGAGCATCGACAGCGTACTGGGTGATAGTCGGCACGGTGACCGGATTTTCGCCGGCGCCAGCCACAAAGCCTACGGCCCAACCATCCAACTGAGTACGGATGGCGGCCAGTGTTGGACCCCACTATTGCACGGGCCTAGCTATTCATCCACAAGCGGCCGCAATTTGCGCGGCATCTGGCAGATCACTGCCGGTGCGCCCAGCCAGCCGGATACTTATTATGCGGGCGTGGATGAAGCTGGCCTGTTTGTAAGCCACGACCAGGGCATTACTTGGCAGGAAATTGAAGGGATCACGCACCACCCTGACCGCGCACACTGGCGCGCGAGCCGGGGTGGGATCACGCTGCACGCGATTGCGATTGACCCAACGAATCCAAAGCGTATGTGGGTGGCAATTGCGTCGGCTGGCATTTTGCGCAGCGAAGATGGTGGCGCCAGTTGGCAGGCCTGCAATCGAGGGCAGCGTGTGCGCGCCAACACAGATGCGCCCAGCTATCTACCGCATAAACTGGCGTTGGATCCGCACAACCCGAACGTGCTTTATCTGCAAAATATCGACGGGGTCTACCGCTCGATTGACGGGGCCGATTCATGGCACACCATCGAAGAAGGCTTACCGAGCACCTTTGGCTTTCCCTTTGCGGTGGATCAGGTGGGCAATCAATACATTGTTCCGCTCGATATTAATACCCGTAGTATGGTGGATGGCCGGATGCGCGTCTACCGCAGACGATCCACGGATCCAGTCTGGCAATTATTGGCAAACGGTCTCCCGACTGAATCGCAGTTTGGGGGTGTGCTGCGTGATGCGCTCACCGTGGATTTACTAGAGCCAACCGGCGTTTACATGGGGACAACCCAAGGTGAACTTTTTTACTCGGCTGATGCCGGCGATCACTGGGCGCGCCTCCCTGGTCAACTAGGGCGCGTTACCGCGCTCCAAGCCTGGGTGACAGATATCACCTAGAAGCGTTTATCGTAGTGACGACTCCCATCGCTTGGCGTACATCCACGACTAAAGTCGTCACTACAGCCCTATCCTAGCGCCCTGCCCCCGAGCAGGTTGAGGCAGCTTTTCGAGCTTTCCGAGAAATTATCCGCGGGCAAGCCAGGGAAAGCTGAGGGCCGGCGGAGGAAGTTGGTTTGGTAGCGGCTCGCCACGCCAGCGCCCCTACCTCCGCTGCAAATTTGTCTCAATCGTGCCAATCAGCGTTTTTAGACTAACCGGTTTACTCAGATATTCAGTGGCTCCGGCGGCCAGACATCGTTCACGGTCGCCGGACATCGCAAGCGCGGTTAGGGCAATAATTGGCAAGGTGCGCCATTGACCGTTCATGCGTACCTTTTGCATCACCTCAATCCCATCCATGCCGGGCATTTGAATATCTAGCAAGATTAAATCCGGCCTGGATTCGTCTAGACGCGCAATCGCTTCATCACCTGTACGCGCAATTTGCACACGATAACCTCGAGCCTGTAAGTAATCAGAAAAGGTCGTGATGTTCGTCTCATTGTCTTCAACCAATAAAATATAGGGTAGCAACGGATTGGGATAATGAGCAGACGACCGGAGAGCATAGGGGGATGGCAGGGTCATCACGCCGTTATGCACAGGAAGAGGTTCAGGTGCGCACAGCGCAAAGAGGGCACGGCTTAATTGCTCGCGCGAGAAATTCCTCAGTAACATCTCAACTCTTCCCACAGAAGGGGCAGAGATCAGGTGATCGGGTGGCATCACATTCATCGAAGCAACAATAATCACCGGGATCATGCGCGTCGGCGCGTTAGTGCGTAATTCTGATAAAATATCCCATCCCGAACGTTCCGACAAAAACATATCGATGAGAATAACATCAGGCTGGGTTGCTTGTGTATGCCGGACGATATCGTGTGACTGAGGATAAATAATCGGCTCGACGGCAAGCTCGCTCAGATATTGCGCGGTCCGTTCGGCGTCAATCGTGGAATTGTTCACGATCAGCGCGCGATGAAGATGCGCAATTACACCCTGGATAGAGCCTTTCTGTTTAATCGAGACACTTTCCGCGTTGGTGAGCCACGGCAATGAAATCGTAAAACGACTGCCCACGCCCATCTCACTCTCAACAGAAATGCTGCCACCATGCATTTCCGTCATCCGATAGACCAGCGCAAGGCCTAAACCGGTTCCTTCATGTTGGCGGGCAATACTGCTGTCCAATTGAACAAACGGTTGGAACAGCCGTTTCATATCTTCGGACGTAATACCGATGCCATTGTCAGACACAGTAAAGCGCACCACTTCCTCTTGTTTGTCACCACTCACTTCCAAACTGACGTTGCCATTTTCGGGCGTAAATTTGACGGCATTGCTCAATAGGTTCACGAGCATCTGTTTCAAGCGGCGCTCGTCAGCCTCAATGATCTTGATCGCTGGATCAAGGTGCGAAGTGATCGTAATGTGCTTCTTGAGCGAAATGTGTTTGATCAACCCCAGGCTCGCTTGACACACAGCTTCTACCAGCACCGGTTGTAGCTCTAACGCCAACTGCCCAGCCTCTAGTTTGGAAACATCCAGAATATCATTGATCAGCGCCAACAGATGGCGGCCACTCTCCTCAATACTCCGCAGGGCCTTCTCTTGTTTCCCATTGAGGGAACCATACACGTGTTCTTGCAACGCTTCAGACAAGCCCAAAATTGTGTTCAGCGGCGTCCGCAGTTCATGGCTCATGCTCGCCAGGAACTCATCTTTCAAACGGGCAGCGCTCGCCAATTGGGCATTCGCTTCACTTAGATCGGCGGTGCGCTCCTCGACGCGCCGGGTTAAGGTATTGCGCTCATTGGCCAACGCTTGTTCGACCAATTTGCGGCGCGTGACGTCGTGTAGGGTTAATAAACGTCCGGTGACGCGATTGCTATGATCATAGAGGTTAGCGATCAAAAGATCGACATAACGTATATTCATTTCATCATCAAAGAGGGCGAGTTCCACCACGCGCGACCGCGCCGCTTCGGCGTCATTGAGCAGACGATGGACCGGCTGCAAGTCTGTCCAATTCGGCAGCAACTCGGCAATTGGCTGGCCCAAGGTGCCCGCTTGTCCCAATGCCAGCAGGCGACGCGCCGACGGGTTGACGTCGATCACAATGTTGCGCTTGTTCAATACAATGACACCATCGTCCATACTTTCGACAATCGCATTGCGGGCAACCGGTAGAATCTCCCAAAATTGAAAACGGAAGGTAAACCAACCAATCGCCATGCCCATTGTAACTAGCGCAAAGGGTGTCAGATCCAGCGGGAATAATGCGCCCAAACCAAAAATATAAAAAATATTGACCAGCATGGGCGATAAAAGGGCAAGAATACAAAGGGCAACCTGCAAACCGGACAGGGTGGATCCGCGCAAAAGCAGGCGCAAAAACAGCCCCGCCGCCACTAGCATGATCAGATAGTTATAGCCGGTGTGCACATAAAAACCAACCGCACGTTCGATTACAAGGTGGGCGAGCCCGGAACCATAGCTTAGGGTTATATTTTTCCATAACAGGTGATAATATTGATTGGTCCAGGTTAGGAAAATAAATAAGAGCGGTTCAATCAACAAAAGGGGCGTCACGATCCGCATAAGTTTTGGCGATTGCTTGTCATGCTGGAGCAAGAATAGCGTCCAAAAAGTAGGCACTAGGGGGATCGCCGTATATTCAATTTTATGCCACAAAATCTTCGTAGCCAGTTCGATTGTCACCGTTTCATTCGCATGGCCGAGCGACCACATGCCAAGCGCCAACATAGAGACCATGAACGCAAAGGCACCAGATTCCTGACGCCGTTGCCAGGCCAAGAGGACTAACGCAATAGAAATGGCTGAACCAATAAAAAGGGGCAAGGCATAATAGGTGGCTGGGAGGTACATAGTCATTTCCGATGGTAAGCCCTGCAAAAATCGGTTCATCTAAGAACAAGCACAATCGATAAATCTGCTCAGGGCATTTAAATGGGTAATATGCTTTCGGACGTTCATCTGGCCGTCGCACGTACGGTCAAGTGGGAAGGTAGTAAACAGAGATTATTCGGAATAAACAACCACAAGGGATGCACAACCTGTCGCCCTGTGTACTTGTCTCCCTAGGGCCTATACTCTGTTATTCCCAATAAGTAAATGTGCTTTTACCGTGTATTTAACAGCGTAGCGTTCATTTTAACAGTGTAGTGCGATTAAGCAGTAATGTCAACAGGCGCTTTCCATTACCTTACAATACGATCAATATCAACGATGATACGTCAGTTAACATAAAGGATTATACGGATTCAATGCAGGCTGGCAAATCTGTACACAAGGCTGGTTAGCTTGACGAACAGCCAGCTCTCGTTTACGATTAAGCAAATTTTTCAAGGTAGTGGATGTAAATAAATTTTTCAAGGTACGGCATTGTTGATAGGCCGTTTACCATAGCCAGGCGCTAGAGACGTCCTCTGAAAATCTCTGATCAAGGAAAATCCTGATGTCGATTGAATCAAAAGATAAAGTTGCGCTTTGCCCAGCCGCTTTGCAAAGCATTATTACACAGTTTCAAGAAGCAACCCCGCGTGAACGCCTCGAATATTTGCTGGAATATGCCATGGACTTGCCCGATATGCCATCGCGTTTACAAGATAAACGCGATGAAATGGAACAGGTGCATGAGTGTCAGACGCCGGTCTTTTTGCACACCGAACTAAACGATGGCAAAGTCGAGTTCTTTTTTGATATTCCGCCCGAATCGCCCACAGTACGCGGGTATGCGAGTATTCTAGCCGAAGGCTTGAACCAAGCGACCCCTGTCGAAGTGTTGACAACGCCCGACGATGTTTATCATTTATTAGGCTTGCACGAGGCGATCACGCCGCAACGGCTGCGCGGCTTGCATGCACTCCTGGTCTATATGAAACGTCAGGTTCAGAAATTGGTATAATACACAGGTAAACAGGTAAACGGGTAATGCCTACCTATTTACCGATGTAGCGGCCTGCCATCTGTTTCACATCAATCATTGATTCTGAGGAGCCAGCCATGCAAACGGCACAACGTGTGTCACAGTTTGGTGAATCAACCATTCGTGACATGACCCGCTTAGCTTTAAAGCATAATGCTATTAACCTAAGTCAGGGTTATCCTGACTTTGATCCACCCGCGGTTGTTCTAGAAGCGGCTGCCGCGGCCATCCACGGTGGCGCCAACCAATACACCATCACGTGGGGCTATCCGGCGTTGCGGCGCAAGTTAGCCGAGATCTACACCGCCCAATTGGGTTGGTCCGTTGACCCAGATGTCCACGTCACCGTGACCTGTGGGGTCACCGAAGGCATTGTGGTAGCTATGATGGCGACGCTGAACCCTGGTGACGAGATCATCATTATCGAGCCTGCGCATGAGAATTTCCGACCAGAGGCCTTGATGATTGGGGTTGTGCCTGTAGCCGTCCCGCTCGAATCACCTCACTATCGGTTGGATGCCGATCGGTTAGCCGCCGCCATCACGCCACGCACCCGCGCCTTGCTGCTGAACACGCCACACAATCCAACTGGGCGCGTCTTTGATGCCGATGAAGTGGCAATCGTGACCACACTGGTTGAAAAACACAATTTGCTGCTGATCACCGATGAGATCTACAACCGGATTCTCTACGACAATCGCGTGCACGTGGCCCCCGGCAGCCTGGAGCCTCTGCGCGACCGTACGATTACGGTGGGTGGTTTTGGTAAAAGCTATGCGATGACGGGTTGGCGGCTGGGCTATATGATCGCCCCGTCGTCGCTGGCCACGGCGGTGCATCGCATCCACGACTATTTGACGATCTGCGCGCCGACGCCCTTGCAAGCGGCCGCGGTGGCCGCTCTCGAATTACCCGAAAGTTACTACACGCAAATGACGCGCGATTACCATGCGCGGCGCGACGCCATGATGAGTTATCTGGAAGAGGCAGGTTTTGTGGCCAGCCTCCCCGAAGGCGCGTATTCTACAATGGCCGATTTTTCGCAGATCGATCTGCCTCAGGCGCAATGGGATGCGACACAGTTCGCCCGCTGGTTAACCACCGAGATTGGTGTAGCCGCGGTGCCCGGCACTAGCTTCTATTCAACGCCGGGCTATGGCAACCAGAGTGTACGGTTTGCTTTCCCCAAAAAGTTAGCCACATTACAGGAGGCCGGCGCACGGTTAGCCAAGATGCACACGTGCTGAGTGAAGACTGAGTAGAATCGCTTTATCTGGTCCTATACTAAAATCAGGATAAAAAGCGGAGAATTACCCCCTCCTAGCCTCCCCAGGACAGGGGAGGAACTGACGCTTCGTTTACAGGGTACCGTTACCCAGTTTAAAATTCTACACTATTTAAATCTATAAAGGAGTAAGTTATGGCGGAGTTATTCGCGCCCGAAAATCTTGTAGCCTTCTTAACCTTAACGATCCTAGAAATCGTTTTGGGCATTGATAACGTGATCTTTGTAGCGATCCTATCGACGAAGTTGCCATTCGGCCAACAGGCGCGGGCGCGCACCACGGGGATTAGCTTAGCCGTCCTCACGCGTATTTTGCTCCTTTTGAGCATTACCTGGGTCATGCGCTTGACGGCGCCGTGGTTCACCATCTTTAGCAATCCACTCTCCGGGCGCGATCTGATCTTGCTCATCGGTGGTATGTTCCTGATTGGCAAGAGTACGTTTGAGATCCATGAAAAACTAGACTCGATCGAGCATCAAACCGTCTCTAAAGTGGCTGCTTCCTTCGCGGCAATCATCATTCAAATTGTGATCGTTGACATTGTCTTCTCGCTGGATTCGGTGATCACCGCGGTGGGCATTTCCGGCAATTTGTGGGTGATGATCCCGGCGGTCATCATCGCCGCCGGCGTCATGTTGTTTTTTGCCGGCCCGATTGGCAACTTTGTCGAAAAGCACCCGACGATGAAAATTTTGGCGCTTGCCTTCCTGATCCTAATTGGCCTCATGCTGGTCATCGAAGGTTGGAACCCAGAATTGGTGCATAACAACCATCTCAAGAATTATGTCTATTTCGCGATGGCGTTCTCCTTCCTGGTCGAGTTGGCCAACATTCGTCTGCGCAAAGGTGAACCAGTCCACTTGCACAATCAACCCACCGTCGTAGAACAAAGAACAGCCGTGCCCGAACAGCAACCTGCTTTGGCACCGCAAAGACCCGCAAAGCCGCGACGAGCCAAGCGCAAGTAATCAACATAGCCGCTGTCAACGGATTTGGGGAATGGATTGAGCGGATAGATTGTGCTTCAATCCGTTCCTGTGCGACAAAAACGAATTCCAGTGCTTACTTCCGCTCAATTCGCTCTCCAAATCCGTTGACAGCGGCTGCATTTACTCAAACGGGAAAAGCATTCAGTTTACGACCATCGGCATGAGTTGCGCCTATGAGTTGGCCCGCCAAAGCAATTTGCGCATCGTGCTCTTCGATAAACAAAATCCGGCCAGCGGGACAACCGGCGGGACAGGCGGCCTGATCTGTCTCCACGACATGGGTGAAATTTATGCCTCCTTAACCCTGAAAGGTTATGCCCGCATCCAACAATTGCGGCGTGAGCACAATTTTGGCTACACCCCCTGGGGCGCGTTGAGTGTATTCTATACGGCTGGCGGATTTCCACCAACACCTACCGCCTATGAGCAACGTTTTGGTCATGGCGAAAACAGCATTTATCAGCATGAACTGCTCGAAACACCCGAACTGTTGCGGCGTTATCCCTGGATCAAGCCAGAAGGGGTGCAAGGTGGCGCGATTTACCCCAACCAAGGGTTCATCGATCCCTACGAATTAGTGGAACTCTATGAACGTTTAGCATTAGCAACGGGGCAGGTACAGGTGCATCGCAATACGCCGGTTTTGCAAATTCGCAACGAAGGTGAGCAGATCAAAACCCTGGTCACGCGGCGTGGGGCCTGGCAAGTGGGCAAGGTGCTCAACGCCGGTGGGCCCTGGGGCGCCAAGATCGCCGCGCTGGCGGGCAGCGAACTGGCCCTCACCCCGCAACGGATCCAGGTTTGTGTGGCTACAGCCTTTGATGATGGCCTGGAAAGCGCACCCTTGACCAGCGTCCCGGCCTCGGTGAATGATGAAGGCGTCTGGTGTCGCGGCGAATTAGGCGGCACGTTGCTCTTTGGCCAACACCATCACAGCACAAAGGCAGGCTACACGGTCGATCCCGATTACGTCAACCGCGTCAATGATCCGGATTATCCCCAGGCCGTGGAAGCGGTTCATCGTCGTTTCTGGCATTTGCCCAAGAGCATCTTCTTAAACGGTTGGTGCTGCGTCTACGGCACCACCGCAGATGGTTTCCCCATCATTGCGCGCGACACGCAGCTAAAAAATTTCTACCATACCGTCGGCATGAACGGCCACGGGATGACCTGTCATGCTGGCGCCGCCCAAGCCACGGCGGCCTTGATGCTGCACGACCGCACCACCATCGACATGAGTGATGTCATGGGCAGACCTGGAGAAATGGACTTTTCTGCGCTCAGTGCGGATCGTTTCGCGCAGGGGAAATTGTTAAATTTCGAGCTTGTATAAAAATTGGATACAGAAACGAGCTTAGAAATTAGGCGTTCCTCCCTAAGCCTGTTGCCCGTATCCTGCATCCTCTATTCACTCATGAATCGATTGACAAAACTCTACGCCTGGGCGTGCGAACGGCTCTATTACGAATTCGCTGGCAGCTATGATCGGGTCAGTTGGCTGGTCAGCCTGGGACGCTGGGCGGCATGGCGGCGCGTGGCGCTGGACTATCTGCCCACGGTGATCGCTCGCCCGCGCGTGTTGGAAATTGGCTTTGGCACGGGTGAACTGTTGCTCGAAATGGCGCGCCGAGGCATCAACATGATGGGCCTTGAACTTTCACCGGCCATGCACAAAATTACGGCCACAAAACTACGCCAGCACGGGCTAGCTGTTCCCCAAGTACGCGCCTTGGCCCAAGCGATGCCCTTGGCAGATGCCAGTTTTGACGTCATTCTCTCCACCTTCCCCGCACCCTACATGCTTGACCCGGCTACCCTGCGTGAATGTGCGCGCCTGTTACGCGACCCCACACCAGACCAGCCTGGATCTGGTGGACAGTTGGTGATCGTCGGGTTATGGGTCAGTTTGAACAATTCACGTTTAGGCAAACTGGCCCCACTTTTCTATGGCGCGCCCAACGAAGCCGTCACCAACCAGATCGGACAAAAACTGATGCAGGCAGGATTTTCCAGTCGAATGATCGAGCACAAGATTGGCCTGGTCAGCGTAGGCATAATCGTAGGCGAGCGTCTGCCGGGGCCAGGATGACCTCATTCTTGGCACATTTGGAACAGGTGATCGGCGGGCACGCCTGGCCCTACACCGTGGGCGGCGGCAGACTAGAACTACCTGAGCATAACCTACGCTTGGTCAAGCCGGCGACGATTACCACGACTTACACCAACGCCCAACTTGACGATTACCAGCAGCTCGCGCGCGACAATTTTCGCTGGCGTCCGCCTTTGAGCTTGACCGTGCGTGCGCGTTTTTCGCATCCAGCCGAGCAGTTGAACGGCACGGCTGGCTTTGGTTTTTGGAATGACCCTTTCCTGATGACCGGCGCCCGTTGGCCGTCGTTGCCGCGCGCCATCTGGTTCTTCTTTAGCGCCCCGCCCTCGAATATGCCATTAGCCTGCGATGTGCCAGGGTACGGCTGGAAAGCCGCCACCATCGACGCCTGGCGCTTACCCTTTTTTCTGCTGGCCCCCAGCGCCCCGTTGGCTATGCCACTCATGCGCATCCGCAGGTTCTACCGAAAATTGTGGCCGCTGGCCCAGCGCGCGATTGGCGTCAGCGAAGCCAGCATAGCCGCCACGCTGACCAATTGGCACACCTACAAAATTGTGTGGGGCGTGACCACCGCCCAGTTCTATGTCGATGAGCAATTAATTTTAACCGCGCCGACGCCACCGCGCGGCCCGCTGGGGCTGGTGATCTGGCTGGACAACCAGGCCATGGTGGTGACGCCGTGGGGAGAATTTCGCCACACATTGGTAGCGTCGAAGCAGGAGCAGTGGCTAGAGCTTGCGACCGTGGAAATTATTGGTCAGATTTGACAATCAAACGCTGTCCACGTATAATGCGACTTACCTGTGCGGGCGTAGTTCAGTGGTAGAACGTCAGCTTCCCAAGCTGAATGTCGCGAGTTCGAGTCTCGCCGCCCGCTCACTGCTTAAACACAATCAGGAAAAGCGTTCAGGCATTTTGCCTGGGCGCTTTTTGTTTGCGCCCGAGCAACGCTCCGCGGGAATGCGCCTTTTTTATAGACAAAACAAATCAAAGGCATACAAAAGGTAGGTGCGGTTTTTAACCGCACAATTCAATCACGACTGTGCGGTTACAAACCGCACCTACAGGATCCTAGCAGCACGACCAATCCGACCTTTTCAGACGCAGCGCTTGAACTTATTGCAGAAGTTTTATGCCACAAGCAACGGTTTTCTCAATAACAGATCTACGCTGACCGATGTGGTGGCCATCCATGGCGATCTAACGGCGTTGATCAAAGCGATGAACAACCAAAAACCACCCGGCGAATTGTTGGCCTATCACACGCAATTTCTTTTTGCCGCCCAGCGCTGCGAAAATTTGGCGGTTGATATTCAAAACAATAAAACCGTCGAAAACTTCCCGCCACTCAGGATTGCCCCGTTTTTTATCGGCAAGGAGAATTGCGTAAACCAAATCCAGGCTGCCAGATTACGCCTGATCGACTTTGCAGTCGCTTACGACATTGACGTTTCCGCGGCAACGTTGTTGCCCACGGACATCAACACGCAAACGTTTATGATCACAACAACGCTGGGCATCACATCCACAGAGTCGCTCACCCCTCCGGCTGCTGTCACGCCCACAGTTGCTACCAGTGTGACACCGATAGAGGAAAAGCGTAAAACGGACGATTTAAGCATTTTTTATGAATATGGACAAGTCGATCCCGACGTCGAAGTGGTCGATTGGAAAACGTACCAAGATAATAGCGGATATTGGGCCATGGCGGGGAATATCCTGAATAAGGCCATTTCAATGAAATAAGTATCCAGCGTTTGCCAAACAAAACCATGCGTAGGTGCGTGCTTTTAGCCGCACGTGCTGCGTATACCCCAATGGTGCGG
>JBBQBY010000168.1:0-13118 GCA_038318235.1 Caldilineales bacterium | reverse complement strand
GTATGCTACTAAACGTTCTGCTCGTTGAAGACAACTCCAAATTACGCACCGCTTTGAAAATCGGGCTGGCCGCCACTGGCAAAGTCACGATTTGCCATGATTGCGACAGCGGCGAAACCGCGTTAGCCTACTGCCGCGCGATGCCGCCCACCGTGATTCTGATGGACGTGCAACTGGCCGGTGCGCTGAACGGCATTCAAGCCGCCATCGCCATCCGGCGTGAACATCCACGGCTACCCATCGTTTTCTATTCGATCCAAGATGACGATGCCTATTATCGTGACTTTCGGCGTTCGGGTATTCTTAGCCATTATGCCTATGTGCGAAAATCCAATTATCTATTGCCGCAGATGATCGTGCCGTTGTTGAAAGATGCGGTGGATGGCCGTAGTTTTATCGATCCTGATATTGAATCCCGTGTGCAAGCGGTGCGTCACAAAGATGAGCATTCCCCGCTTGATCTGCTCGAACCGAATGAACTGGCCGTGGCGCGCTTGCTGGTGCAAGGCCTGACGAATGAACAGATCGCTGATCGCCTGGGGTTTCAAGATAAACGTACCATCAGCCGCACCAACGGCCAGATTTATGCAGCCTGGGGGTTAGATGCAACGACTGTTGATGAAAAAGTCGCCCGCACCCGCGCCATTATCATCTTGCAAGCTGGCCAACTGATCCAATGGGACGAAGCCGGCGCCGCCAAGGTGCAGGATGAACGCGGCGAATGGGTGGAATGGAGAATGGAGTTACGATTTTAGATTGACGATTGACGAAATAGTTTCGGCGTAGTTACTTCTACTTTCGAGAATCATTTGCCGAAAATAGAAGTAACTACGCCGTCGAGTCAACTTCGTCAATCGTCAATCTGAAATCGTCAATACTTATGACTGGTAACTTCTGGCTCGACTGGGCTCTATTAACAATTTCGCTGGCGAATGTGATCTTGATCACCTGGCTGGGCTTGATGGTGCTGCTCAATGCGGAGCGCCGGCGTTGGGGCGTTTGGCTGGTGGGCGGCGGCATCTTGTCGGGCGGGCTCTTTTTTGTCTGCCATACCGCGATTCTTGGGTTAGGTCCCGATTTTGTCGGCCGCGGCCTTGAACTGTGGTGGCGCATCGGCTGGATCCCGTTGGTGGCGTTACCTTTCACCTGGTATTTATTGATTCTTTGGTATACGGGGTTTCTCGCTGATCGTTGGCCCTTGCGCTTGCGCGCTCATTCGTTGCCTAAGCGCCATCTCATCGGATTGATCGGTGTGTTGGTCCTCTTTGTTGCCTTAGTGAGCTTGTTGCTCTTCACTAGCCCGTTGCCCACCTTTACCCAAGCGTCTCGTCTACAACTCTCCACGCCAATTGAAATCGCGGGTTTGCCTGTCTTATTGTTGATCTTTCCGGTTTATACGGTGCTTTGTCTTGGCCTTTCGCTGGATGCCTTGCGCCATCCCGTCCCCTCCGACCGGATGATGGGCGACCAGGCACGACAGCGCGCCCGGCCTTGGCTGATCGCTGGTGCCAGCTTGCTCTTATTGGTCAGCCTATTGGTTGGTGGCCTGATTGGCTGGGTAATTCATTCGGCGCAACAGAACACCACCCCAGATCTGCTCACGCGCAACGCCCCTTATACCGCGGCAACTGGTCAAGCGCTGATCATGACCACGGCGCTTGCTTGGCTCGATTTGCTGATCAGTTTGCTAATTGCTCTGGCGGTCTATATGGTGGGGCAGGCAATTGTGGCCTATGAGATCTTTACCGGCAAAACCCTGCCACGTGGTGAATTGAAACGAAATTGGTGGAATGCTGTTATTCTAGCCTGGGGGTTTGGGCTTGTGGTCGGCTTGAGTTTTGCCCTGCATGTGCGTCCAATCTATAGCTTGCTGCTGGCGACCTTGTTGATGACTTTGTTTTATGCCTTGTTAAGCTGGCGCGCCTATGCTCGGCGTGAAGACTATATTCGGCAACTACGTCCATTTTTAAGCAGCCAACACTTGTATGAACAATTGTTGCAGCTTCCCAGCAATGCCATCAGCACGAATAGCGAAGCGCATGCGGAGGCCACCTGGCTGCCAGCCCCCTCAGAAATTGACGTTATCGGCCCTTTTTATGCGCTTTGCAAAGATGTTTTAGGTGTACGGCTTGCCTACCTGATGGCATTGGGACCATTGGCGCCACTCGTCGGGCCACCCCTTGCCTATCCCCAACAACAAACCGTGGCTTTCCCCTGGTTGCCCAGCCTACTGCCCGCGTTGCGCACGCCGGATACCGTCTGCTTGCCGTTGGAGCCAGCACAAAGTGGTGGTCTGCTCTGGGCGGTGCCGCTTTGGAGTGAGCGCGGCCTGATCGGCCTTTTTTTATTGGGGCCGAAACGTGATAACGGCCTCTACACACAGGAAGAGATCGAAATTGCCCGCGCTAGCGGTGAGCGGCTGATCGACACCCGCGCCAGCGCCGAAATTGCGCGCAGTTTGATGACTTTGCAACGGCAGCGTTTGACTGAAAGCCAGCTTTTGGACCGGCGCACCCGGCGCGTCTTGCATGATGATATTCTGCCCCAAGTGCATACCGCGTTGTTAACCTTGAGCAGCCCTACACCAGCGGCGATTCCCGAAGTGACTAGTTTGCTGATCGCCGTCCATCAGCAACTGGCAGATTTATTGCGCGAGATGCCGGCCCGTTCGGCGCCCGCCTTGGCTGGGCTCGATTTGGTCAGCGCCTTGCACCAGTTGCTGGCCGATGAATTGCCGGAAGCCTTTGATCGCGTCACCTGGCAAATTGAACCCGGTGGTGAACAGCGTTTACGGGCGTTGCCGCCGCTCACGCTTGAAGTGCTCTTCTACGCTGCTCGCGAAGCCATTCGCAACGCGGCCCGTTATGGGCGCGGTCTGGACAGCGGACGACCGCTACATTTGCGGATTGGGCTAGATGACAAAGAGGGCCTCTGCTTACAGATTGAAGACGACGGGATTGGCGTGCAAATGCGCACGGATGAGCCACAAGGCAGCCGTCAAGGTTTGGCCTTGCACAGTACGATGTTAGCCGTGGTCGGTGGCACGCTGGATGTCGCCAGCACGCCAGAGAAATCGACTTGTGTTACGTTACAACTGCCAGTAGCGGGGTGAGTGCAGCGCACCTGAGCGGTTGATTGGTGGTCAGCCTCCTTCCGGGAAGGCTTGATTCGTTCAGTAACCAGTCGAAAATACCCTTCCTGGAAGGTTGTTAGTTCCCCCACCACCTCTCCACAGACAAGGTTTTTTAGCGAATTCGTGGCTTCAAGTTGACGTGAACCTAGAACAGATAGCCTTGGGCGCCTTGCAAACCTTTCAGACAGGCAATTTCTCCTGCGTGTGTGTAAGTGTTGCTCAGAATGCCACCGTTTAAGGCATCAACCATGCTCGCTTCGGCGAAACCCAACGCGGAGAGGTCCGCCTTGCCTTGTAAATCCGCGTCGTTCAAAGTCGCTAAATATTCATCGGTGGCGGCAAAGACTGCTTGTGCATAGGTGTGCAAGCTCGGTAAGTCTATATCGACACTGCGCGCCCATGCGGACCAATTCGGAAAGCCTGGATGCTGCGGATCAGGGCCGGGGGGCAGCTGGTTGACACCCGTCTTGCCGGCCCAACTGGTGGCAAAAAGCGGTGCTCCACCCTTCAACAGGCCATTGATCAGGCTATCTTCGCCCAAGACTACATGCGCATAGTTGGCGTCGATTGGATTGGCCGAGCCGGCGGGCACCCAATGTGCCATGTCGGTGGTGACGCTCTGCATGATGCCTTGTAAAAGCTGATGGGCGCCTTGAATCTGTTTGCGGAGTAATGATACGGCTGCGTTTTGCTGAGTAGACATTGCTTTCTCCTTGTGATTGAAGCATGATAATCAATTGGGGGCTTACATTGATACGACGAATGGGCATTGCCAAAATCGACAAGTTCAAAAAGCAATTTTGAGGATTGACATCCCCATCGTATTTGTGAAATGCCAATAAACTTCGCACAAATTAAGTGGTTGGGTGCATGCCCTGCGCCCCTATATCGCTTGCCCATTATGATTAGACCTGGCCAGTTTTGCAGAAAGTGGTAATAACTATATCTGATGAGCTACGTTCATAGCCTCATAACACGATAAATGGTAAGAAAAAATAAGGAGCCTTATGGAATATATTGCACTTGAATGGATGTTGTTGACCGTGCGCAAGCTGAATTGCAAGGGATTGTCCAAGCACTCTCCGCATTGATTGGGGCTGATTCAACCCTATGATCAAACAGATGTCAGAGCATCCGCAATCTGCTGAAACCGCGACGCTCATCACCAATTTGGTCAAGTCGGTTTTCTCGATGGCTGAACACGTAACCATCGAGCGTGTGCGCGAAGGCCAATCAACCGAGGTATATCGGATCCATCGCGCAGATAGTGTGTTCTATTTGCGCCTCTTACCTGAGCTAGATGCCAGCTTTGCACCGGAGGTCTACGTTCATACAAGGCTGCGGGCGCAAGGGTTGCAAGTTCCAGAAGTGGTCTATTTTGAGCATGTTCATCCTGCCCTACAACGCTCTGTGATGATCACGACGGAAATCCCTGGTCAGGCAATTGGTTACAGCGCGCGTTCCGCTGATCTGCGCTCCGTCATCCAGCGCGCTGGGCGAGAACTAGCGCGCATCAATGCCCTCAAAGTCAACGGTTTTGGCTGGGTCCAACGCGATCAGCCGCGGGTCGCTGAACTGCAAGCCGAATACACCACCTATGCCGAATGGCTGCAACAGGACTTTGCCGAACCGCTCGCTCTGCTCGAACAGCGGCATGTGTTGACGCCGCGCGCCATTGCCACCGCCCGCTTGATGCTGGCAGAAGCCGTGGCATTGTTTGGTGAGGAGCCGGCCGTTTTAGCGCATGGCGACTTCGATCTCACGCATATCTACCAGCATAACGGCCAGTACACGGGTATCATCGATTTTGGCGAAATTCGTGGGGCTAACCAATGGTATGACCTGGGCCACTTTCAAATTGAAAATTCTGATCGCTTACCCGCTTTGTTAGACGGTTATGCTGAGGTGGCTGTCGTCCCGCCTGATGTCATGCCGCGGATCTTGATGACGAGCGTCTTGATCGCTATACGCCGTTTGGGACGCCAGATCGCCCGGTCAGGCGCTATCTACGCACCCGATTTAGCCGCAATTACGCGTGTTGTCAACATGCGCTAAATTGAGCATGAAACTTTTTCAAGTGTAAATGCGTCTCTATACTGAAGTCAATGTGAAAAGCGGAGTTTTGCTGGCTGGCGAGCCCAAACCCCCACCTAACCTCCCCCTGCTGGGGAGGAACTGATGTTTCGTGTGCAGGATGACGGTTCCCGCCCTTACCAGGGGAGCGCCCTTGGGCGCGGGTGGGGTAATTCTCCGCTTTTCGTTCTGATTTTGGTATAGTTGATAGGGTTAATTTACTATTATCTCGTTTATAGGCTATATGGTGAATGCCGGAGTGCTTGCTTATGCGTAGAAAGATTTTGTGGTGGTCCCTCGGCTTGGTGATGGTGTCCGCTGTGGGGTGTAATCCGGTGCGACCCGTTACAGTGACATCAGACGCGCCGACTGCGACAAAGACGCTGGAATTGGTGCCGTCCGCACAGATTACTCAGGAGAACACAGTGAGCATTCAATTGCCCTCTTCTAATCCATTAGTCGTACAAGCCAGCAAAGATCTGGCGCGCCGGCTTAGCGTAGCGCTAGCGGAGATCCAATTAATCAGCGCCGAACCCGTGGTTTGGCCGGATGGCGGGTTAGGTTGTCCGCGTCCGGGCATGGTCTATCCTCAGGTGCAACAGGATGGCCTGCGCATTATACTCGCGGTCGCTGGCAAGCAATATCGCTATCACAGCGGTGAGCGCCGTCCACCGTTTTTATGTGAATAACCGCCAACAAAAGGCGTAGCGAATAAAACAAAGGGCAAACCAATCCGTTGGTTTGCCCTTTGTTTTATTCGCTTTCTGTCTTTAAATCAGGAGGGCGATGGCCATTTGAACTTGGCTAGCCCTTTGATGCTGTGACCCTGCTTCGCCCTCCTATTACTACTTCACTTTGCCATTCGTACAAGCGATCGCCGTGCCTTGGAAGAGATCACTGGTTAGCTCTGCACAATTCTGCCATTTACCCTTGTCTGAGGATTTTAGCTGGAAGCTGACTGTTTGAATCGCGCCCGGTGTACCTGGAACGGAGGTGACACCTACGCTGTAACCACCATTAGAAGGGGCTGTGCCGACGGTGGTTGCGCCAGAGTGACTATAGTAGACCGCGCCACCAGAGTTGCCGAATTTGTTTTCGGCCCCCACGGTCAAGTTACCACCCGCGCCACCGGTCACGTCGCCATAGGTGAAGCTGATCTCCTCGGTGCCATCGACACCGATCCAGATTTCGAAAGTATTTGGCTGAGTCTCGCCAAAGTTGACCACGCCTGCCCAGTCAATCACAAGCCAGCTGTTGACACCGTCGGTCAGCGTGGCAAGGCTGATTGTCCCACCGCCGGTTGGATTTAGATCCGTCCAGAAGGGGGCCAGGATATTATTGGCTAAGGCCGCATCTGGTAAATTGGTATTGTCGAATTGGAGATCCGCAGCAGTGCCGCCGCCAACAACAATATAACCGTTGGAAACGACGCCAATCGTTGTCCAGACCTCACCCGCATAGACGAAAGCTGGAACAGTAAAATTGGTAATGGTATCGTCCCCAACACCAGCAATTGGGGGAACACCGAGGCCTGACAATGGGATATAACCAGCCGGTGAAGCATCTGGTGTGTGCGTGGCTACATTGACGATGGATGGGCTAGCGCCGGCCAGAACCCCTTGGAAGCCAACTGTCTTGCTATTCAACTGCGTGCCACCCACCAACGTGCCCGGCACAACTTTCAGGCTATCTGGCAGATGATCGACCAGATTGACATTCGCGTTGTTGAATGTGGTGTTTTGCATGGTAATCGTACAGGTGGTGGATTCGGTCTTCGCTTTGAAGCTATCTGGGGTGCAACTCTTGCTCAGCGCCACCGGAGCTTGGCCGCGTACAAAGGTGACCGGAATATGCAGCGTGGTATTATCATGGGTCATGATGATCACACCCTGCCGCACCTGCCCAATCGGCACATTACGCGCATCGATTGTAATGTTGAAGGTCATCTGCCCGTTGGCTGGCACGTCGAAATGTTCAGGGAGCATGATCTGCCAATCATCCTTGTCCGTTTTGGTTTTGAGGTCCCATTCGCGCTTCTTACCCGACACATCCTTGACCGTCCGTTGCACAGTGATGGCACCGGGTAGCCCTGGATGATAGAAGCTGGGGTAGTTGGCATTCCAAAGCGTATCTTTGAGCGCCCTAAAGTCGGCGGCGCTCGCATCGAAGGTAATCAAAGGCGCGCCGGCTGCGCTCAGGTCGATACGTCCAGAGCCATATTCAAACGAAGTTGCCGCGGTTTTTCCATCTTCCTTGACCACTTTCTTGTAAGTAGCCGTGGTCATCAACGCCGATTTGATCTGGCCGGGCGTCCAATTAGGATGGAGCGCTTTGATCAGCGCGCCCGCACCAGCGACATGCGGGCTGGACATCGAGGTGCCCGCAATTGCTTGGAAGAGTTGTCCATTGGGGCCTGCTGCCAGGTCCACATGCAGTGGGGATGCGCCCGCCAAGATCTGTACACCGGGTGCAGTTACATCTGGCTTGCTAACGCCCAACGTTTGGCCGGGGCCACCGCGCGAGCTAAAGGACGCCATGATATCACCGTCTGCATCCGCTTTTACCCCAGGTGTAAAGGTGGCGGTTACCCCCGTGTGGGCATTCATAAAGGCAATTAATTTGTCGCCATCCGGCCCATCCAGATGAACAGCCGGCAAGAAATGGTTATCCGTCTCTGTATCTTGGATCGTCGGGTTGCGCAAGATCATACCAACGCCGCCGGCCTGCAAAACATTAAAACCTTTGGCCACACGACCAAGCCCGCCAGCGCCGCGCGTACAGACGACGATCTTACCCGTGAAAGTCCCCGCTGGTTGTGGGCCGCAAACCGGATCGGGGGCGATGACTACGGGGGTAGGCGTGCTAATCCCGCCCATGACCGAACTGCCCTTCAGTTTTAAGATATCACCATTGCTGGCTTTGAGGTTGACTGTGCTGACGAACGCACGATTACTGGTGCTCGCCGCCACTGTGGTTACCCAGGGGCCGCGGTGGTCCGTTGTATCGAGGCCTGGCCCACTGTTACCCGCCGAAGCGGCAACAAAGATGCCGTGATCATAAGCATTCAAGAAGGCAAGCTCAACGGCATCCCCATAAGGATTGGCGCCGCCGCTGATCGAGAAGTTGATCACGTTGACGCCATCTGTAATCGCCTGCTCGACCGCCGCCGCCGAATCGCTCCCGAAACACCCTTGGTCGCCGCATATTTTATAGGCAATGATCTGCGCGCGTGGCGCGATCCCAGAAATGATGCCGCGGTCAACGCCAAAGATGTTGGCGCGTACGCCCCCATTGCCGGCGGACGTCGAAGCCGTGTGGGTGCCGTGGCCGTTATCATCACGGGCGGATTTGTATTCATTGGGTAGAAGACCGACCACGCCTTCATAGGTATCCATGAAACGATAGGCGCCGATCAATTTGTTGTTACAGGTGAATGCCGCATCCCCCGTGACTGCGCTGCCAAAGTCACACTTGGCTGGTCGATGGGCCGGGGCCGCATAGCGTTTGCCCGAAGGATCGGGATCGGCGAAAGAAGGGTGTTCGGGCCAGATGCCGGTGTCGAGCACGCCGACGACCACGCCTTCACCCGCACTTTTTTGGCCACCCAATGCTTTCCAAACCGTCGGTGCGCCAATAAAGGCAGGGGAAGCATCCGTATCGATATGCTGCAACTTGTCCAGATAGACGCCAGTGACGCCCCCCATGCCGGCGATTGCGGCTAGATTGGCGCTGGGCGTGATAGCCGAGATGCCATTAAAGACATGCGTATAGCGATGGACAATTTTCCCGTTGGGCACCGTATCTAATTTTTCAACATTGACAGAACTGTCAAAGGTGATGATGAGACTGACCGGATGGATGTCGCCCGCCCCCGCGGCATTGGCTGCTGCAATCGCGGCTTTGTCCGTGCTTTCAGACGAAAGCAGTGAAACCGATCCTTCGGTCGCGGTCAATACACCGCTATCGTCGATTTCAGCTTCCGGCTGGACTTCCTCTTCCGCCTGGAGATTGTTCGCTTCGGTATTGCTGATGTAAGGGATAAAAAGATGTTCAGGCTGCGGTGCTGTCGTACCTTCGGCACCGTCTTGAGCCGCAATGCCCTGTGCTAACGAAGACAGGAGAAGCCCCATGATCACAACGATGGATAGCAACTTCTGAGTTTGCTTAATCATAAATTCCTTTATAAGGTTGGATGGATAGTAGCCTGCCTACTGGTTTGGTGTAAGGTGTTACGTCTGCGCAGCCTGAGTAAGCCAGATAAAGCTGCTCCTCAGTGCGAATTGACTTTTGTTCGCTCCTTTCCTGTGGAATTTTATGATTGAGTGGGGTAATAATTTGTCAACTTACGTAAAAGATCATGGGTCGGAGCGAAGAAATTACCAAATGTGGAGAACCTACTAGGCATTGCCAGTATAGCAGATATGGTCTAGGCAATCATCAGGAGAAATGCTTGAGTTACTTACATTTTGTTTACCAATTTTATTTGATAACCATGTTCTTTTTGAGGATTTTAGTTCGGCTATGCCATGCGCGGGCAAGCGTTACGCAAAGCTTGATAGCCCGTTATTTTATTTTCGTGGGCAGGTGACCATCCTGTATACTGTGAGCACTCGCGGCAAGGCTATTGGGGGAGCGCTCTGCTTGTCAGCGGTTAAATTTGCGTTCCCATTAGGGAGTTTACGGTATGACGCGTTTTCGAATTGAACCTAAGATCGCCGTCTGTATTGTCTTCGTCGCGGCGCTGTTTATGAGCATTATGGACACGACCATTGTGAATGTGGCCCTGCCTACGCTGCATCGCCAATTTACGGCGTCTAGCGCAGCGGTCAATGCCGTGGTGACGGCTTATCTGATCAGCCTCGCTGTGAGCATCCCGGCGTCTGGCTGGGTAGGTGATCGTTGGGGCACCAAGCGAACTTTTTTATCGGCACTGGTGATCTTTAGTGTCGCTTCGGCGCTGTGTGGCCTTGCCAGCAGCCTCACCACCTTAATTGGCGCACGCGTCTTTCAGGGCATCGCCGCCGGTATGCTGACCCCGGTGGGCACAGCAATGCTCTTCCGTACGTTCCCGCCCGCAGAACGCGTGCGCGTGACGCGCATTTTGATTATCCCGACCGTAATCGCCCCTGCGGTAGGACCGGTGCTGGGCGGATGGTTGGTCGATCAATTTTCGTGGCGGTGGGTATTTTTTGTGAATGTACCGATTGGTCTGGCCGCTTTTCTGTTCGGGCTGATCTGGCTGCGTGAACACCGAGAACCGACGGCGGGGCGCTTTGACGTGGCGGGCTTTCTGCTGGCGGGGATCGGCTTCGGCCTTGTGATGTATGCCTTGACCGAAGGCGCGACCAGTGGTTGGACTTCACTTGGCATTCTCAGCGCAGCCGTTTGGGGCCTACTTGCCCTGGCCGCACTCGTTGTCGTCGAATTGCGCAGCGCGGAGCCAATGATCGATCTGCGCTTGATGGGTAACCGGCTCTTTCGCACCGCCAACCTAGTCTCGCTCTTCTCGTCGGCTGGCTTCCTGGGTGTGCTTTTTCTCGTGCCGCTCTTTCTCCAAGAGGTGCTCAAGGTCTCGGCGTTTACTTCGGGGTTGACCACCTTTCCCGAGGCGATTGGCGTGGTGCTCTCTTCGCAGATTGTGGCGCGCCTCTACCCGCGCATCGGGCCACGTCGGTTGATGGTTGGTGGCTTGCTTGGGGTGACGGTCACGCTGACCTTGCTCTCCTTGATTGGGCTTACTACCAATTTGTGGATCATCCGGGCGCTGATGTTCTTTACCGGCGCAGGTATGGCCTATGTGTTTTTGTCGGGGCAGACGGCCGCCTTTGCCAACATCCCATCCGCCGCGACCGGACGGGCGTCGGCGCTCTACAATGCACAGAACCAACTCGGTTCTGCGCTGGGGGTGGCTCTGCTCAGCACGGTCCTTGCCATGATTGGAACAACGCAGATGGATGCAAACGGAGTAGCCCAGCCGAACTTAGCGGCCTATCATGCTGCATTTTTGGCCGCGGCGGCGCTCGCCCTGATCGGGGCACTGATCTCGTTGGACATTTCGGATCGAGACGCGGCGGCGACGATGCACTCCGGCAAAAGTTATGCGATTGGCGAGGCAATGCCCAGCGCAGAATAGGTGGTTGGTCGTTGCGGTGAGCGATTGGCGGAGCTGATCCTAGCCACGTGGTTGTTGTTCAAGCTCCTTAATGGCCGCCAGTATAAAGCGGATGCAAGTCTCTTCATCCCAACGCGCAGTGTTTAGCAGCAGATGGAAAGGATCGGGGGCATGCCAATCCGATTGGTAGAACTGACGGATATGGTTCGCCCGCCGTTGGTCTTCCTCGCGCACCCAGCGCTCAGCCTCGGCTTGGTTCAGGTTGGTGCGGCGCATCACCCGCGCTACGCGGTTCGCGAGTGGGGCGAAGAAGCGCACGTGTAATACGTCTGGCCGCTGCGCCAGAATAAACTGCGCGCCGTGGCCGAAGATCACCGCATTACCGGTCTGTGCTGCCTCCAATACAAGTTGGCGCGTGGCTGTCACAAAGGCCTCGGTGGTCGATTCAAAGGGCAGCGCCACAGTTGGACTGTTGATCGTCCCAAAGCTGGGGTTAGAAATTGCCAGCACCCGTGCCAAACGCTCGATAAAAGCCTCCGACCGCTCATTATGTTCGGCTGCGCTCGCCTCGGAGATGCCCAGCCGTTGAGCGACCTCACGGACGATCTGTGTATTGAGATAGCTGATACCCAAGCGCTCGGCAAGTAGTTGGCCAATCGCCGCCCCGCCGCTGCCTGTCAACCGTGATATTGTAATAACTGGCATTGTTTCCTCCTTGGTCTGTTGTTATTTATGCAAAGTGGATCGACATGCGACGCACACCGCCCTCACGCTAGCCGGCGTAATTGCGGGGCGGTGATCCAGAAATAGACGGCAAAAGCCAAGGCAATGGTCGAACTTACCACGAGCGTCCAGGGCGCGCCAATCAAGTGCGCCAGCGTGCCGGCCCACAGCGCCCCAATCGGGATGCCCCCAAACATGATCAGCGAATAGATGCTCATCACGCGCCCGCGAAATTCATCTGCCACATGGGTCTGCAACAAAGTATTGGCCATGTTATAAAAAACCATGCCGCCCCAGCCCACACCGATCAGCGCCACCAAGGAGAACGGCAACGTGCGAACCCCGGATAAGATGAGCACGAACAGCGGATAGACAACCATGCCAATCGTCAACCAACGTCCCTTGCCGCCCCAATGCGCCAGGGCGGCAATCATCAGCGCGCCCAGCAGTGAGCCGGCCCCGCGTGCCGACTGCAAAAAACCATTGGTCTTTGCGTCGCCATGCAGAACCTCTACGGCCCAGGCCGGCAGCAGCGTAGCATAGGTAGCGGCAAAGAATACACCGGCCAGCGGGACAAACATCAAGGTGCGCAGCAGGGGATTGGCAAAGGTGTAGCGCACCCCTTCTTTCAATTGGACCAGCGCCGATTGTGTACGTGGCACCACCACATGCACAGGCAAGCGCATCAGCAAGAGCGCCACAATCACCGCAATAAACGACACGCCATTTAGCGTGAAACACCAGGCTGCACCAACAGCCGCATAGGTCAGCCCAGCGACGGTCGGACCGATCACGGTGGCTAAATTACCCAAACTTGCATTAAGCGCGATCGCATTCGGCAAATGTTCGCGCTCGACCAATTCGAGCACAAAGGCTTGTGCCGCTGGGGCATCAAACGCATTGGCCATGCCCAACGCTAGCGCCAACAGGACGATATGCCACGGTTGCACTAACCCCGTAAAGGCCAACACAGCTAGGATCAAAGCCAGTAACATCATCGTGCTCTGCGTGATCACCAAGAGCTTGCGCCGCGCCACGCGGTCGGCGATCACACCCCCAAACAGCATGAACAGTAAT
>JBBQBY010000167.1:0-13128 GCA_038318235.1 Caldilineales bacterium | reverse complement strand
CCTTCTTCAATGGTTCTGCCCGTAATATAGACCGTTGCGCCAGCTTCACCGAGTCCTAGTGCAATACCTTTACCAATCCCTCGACTGGCACCGGTCACGAGTGCGACTTTGCCTTCCAAATTTTTCATTATTGGCCCCGGTCCGTGATGGTTGCTTGCAGATCGCCTGCTCGAATGATCATGGATCACCTCACTTTCTGATTGTGTGTTTCAATTTCATGCAAAGTGTTGCCATAATACATCGTTTATGTTACATTACTACAATGAAATTTCAAGAGTTGTTAAAATTAGTCGGTAATGAACCTGTTTTCGACACAACTTTGCTTTTAGCGGGTGATGTTCAACGGCAGGAAATCCAACGTCAGTTAGCACGTTGGGCGCAAAAAGGCTATGTGAACCAAGTGCGCCGCGGGCTGTATAGCATTGCGCCCCCCTATCGGCACGTGACCCCGCATCCATTCCTAGTGGCCAACCGCATGGTCAAAGCCTCATATGTCAGTTGTCAGTCAGCGCTGGCATGGTATAGCTTGATTCCAGAATATACCCCGGTGACGATCAGTATCACAACTCAGCGACCTGATACATGGAAAACATTTTTGGGACGATTTGTTTTTCGCCATGTCAAAACTTCCTTGCTGTTTGGTTATACTATTGTTGACGTCACTGCGAGCCAGCAGGCGTTTGTTGCGTACCCAGAAAAGGCATTGCTTGATTTGGTTCATCTGACTCCCAATGGCGACGAACTGCTCTTCTTGGAGGGACTGCGTCTGCAAAACTTGGAACGACTAGATCATGAGCGTATGACGCACTTTGCCGAACGTACGGGTAGTGCAAAATTACAAAGAGCGGCATGTCTGTTACAAGCAATGGCCCATAAACAGGCAATTGAGTTCGAGACATTATGAAAGATTATGCTCGCCATCGTAATAATACGCCGCCTCATCAACCTCAATCTGGCTCTTTACCGTCAGCCGCACAGGCGACGAAACTTTCTGCAAGATGCCCTTGTCCGCCAGCCATTCGTAGACACTGCTCAGTGAATCAACTTGGGCTTGTTTCTTGAAATAGGCGTCAATTTCTGTCGTCTTACGCACGCTGCCCGCATCGCCCAAAAACTCTAAGATTGGCCCAAACAAGAGAACGATCTTTTCGTCAATATAGGCGTTGATCGCATCAAGCGTCTGTTGGATCGTTGTCTCGTCTTTGGTCTGGTGAATCAGATCGTAATAGACCTGATTAAAGAAGGTTGGGTTGATCTTCAGCAGGTACTTGATATATTCCGTGAATACAAGCATCTTCATCCCCACGCACTCATTCACGTGCGTAGACAAAACCTGGTCTCGTTGCGCGTGCGGGTGATTGACCCAGATTTTCGAGGAATAAATCGGGTCGATCGCAAACCCGCCGTATGGCAAGCGCTCACAAATTTACCAGAGGAAATTTTTACAGATATTACCATGCTACTCTTGTTGACGCCAGAGGAAGTAGAAGATTCGCTGACTAATTGGGAATTTGAGCACCCAATCCCTTCGTTGGCGTAATAAATTTTTGGCGGGATAGAAGTTTTAAGATTGGTCTGATTTGGTTGTCGAATTCGCGCGATCTCATTCGTCGTATGCATGAAACAGGCGCACGAATGGCCTGCAATACCCATTCAATCATGCAAAAAGGGAGAGCTGAAGATGCGTTACTTACTGTTGATCTATAACAACGAAACTGCCAACACCCAACAGACGCCAGCCGAAATGGAAGCCGAAATGGCGGCCTATAATGCCTTCGGTGAGGAAGGGGCGAAGGCTGGTGTCTTGCGCGGGGGTGAAGCGCTCCAGCCAACCACCACCGCGACGACCGTGAGCGTGCGTAATGGCAAAATTATCACCACCGATGGCCCGTTTGCAGAAACCAAAGAACAACTCGGTGGTTATTACGTGGTCGATTGCGCTAATCTAGACGAAGCGATCCAGTGGGGGGCGAAAATCCCAGGAGCAACGAAAGGCTCGATTGAGGTCCGGCCAATCTGGGACTTCTCGCAAGGATAATCGCCTAAGTATGCCAACAAGTGGACAAACATGAGCGAGATCGCGAAAATTGTCGAACGTACTTTTCGCGAAGAATCGGGCCGGGTATTGGGCGCGCTGATCAGCACGCTAGGGGATTTTGATCTGGCCGAAGATGCACTCCAGGAGACGTTGATCACCGCCCTGGAGCGTTGGCCGCTGGACGGCATCCCCCTCAACCCGGCGGCGTGGGTGACCACCGTGGCGCGGCGCAAGGCGATTGATCGCCTGCGCCGCGCCAAAATTGGCGCACGCAAGCAGGCTCTACTGCTTGAACTTTTGCGCACTGAACAAACTGACCAGGAGCCTGATGTGGATGCGCACCCGATTCCGGATGAACGTCTCAAATTGATCTTCACCTGTTGCCATCCCGCCTTGGCGCTAGAAGCGCAGATCGCCTTGACCTTGCGCACACTGGGCGGCCTGACCACAGAAGAGATTGCCCACGCCTTTTTAGTCCCCGTACCCACAATGGCCCAGCGCCTTACGCGCGCGAAAAATAAGATTCGCGAGGCCGGCATCCCCTATCAGGTGCCACCAATCCCCGTGATTCCAGAGCGCCTGGAAGCAGTGCTCAAGGCGCTCTATCTGATCTTCAATGAAGGTTATGCGGCCACCAGCGGCGAAGGCTTAATTCGCCAGGAGCTTTGCGCCGAAGCGATTCGCTTGACGCGGGTCTTAATCGAACTGCTGGCGCATGAACCTGGCTTGTGCGAAGATGCCGAAGCCCTCGGTCTCCTGGCGTTGATGTTGTTGCATGATGCGCGGCGCACGGCGCGTGTGGATGCCGACGGGGAACTTATTCTATTGGATGAGCAAGATCGTTCACTCTGGACGCAACCTGAAATTGAAGAAGGCGTCGCTTTATTGGATCGCGCACTGCTGTTGCGACGGCCCGGCCCGTATCAGATTCAGGCCGCGATCAGCGCGCTGCATGCCCAAGCCGCGCAACCGGCGGCAACTGATTGGCATCAAATTGCGGCGCTTTACGGCTCATTGGCCCGCCTCACGCCTTCGCCTGTGATTGAATTAAACCGGGCCGTGGCCTTAGGGATGGCCCACGGCCCGCTCTATGGTTTGATGGTGCTGGATCAACGCCAGTTGGCAGACGAATTAGGTGACTATCATCTGTTTCATGCGGCACGCGCCGATCTGTTGCGGCGGGCTGGGTGGCTAACAGAGGCAAAGGTCAGCTATGCGCATGCGCTAAGCTTATGCCAGAATCGGGCCGAACAAACCTTTTTGCGCCGTCGCCTAATCGAGTGTACGCAAGCTGCCCTGCTGGACTGACGCCCTATTTATCTTCAGTTTCCACTTGCCAATTCTGCACATCCCATGTCAAACTGCCCCACATATTCACCTGGTAGCCATGTAGACGATTCGACGCCCCATAGCCCTCGGTAAAACGGTAGAGATGTAACTCTGGCAGATCAACCGCGATCAGTTGTGCCAGATCACAGTACGCCGCTTGGCGCTGCTGAATATCAACCGTGCTGCCTGCCCGATCGATGGCGGCATCGGCGGCACCATTGATCCAGCGTGAATAATTGGCGCCTGCTGGATTGTCTGCGCTGGGAATGGCGGAGGAATGATAGGCCGCGGCCACAGCATTTTGGGGATCGATCGGGAGCGTGCTGTCATAGACCAAAATGTCGAAATTCCCGGTCATGCGCGGTGAGCCATCGGCATAGGAGCCAAACATAACCGGACTTTCGTCGTTCTGGATTTTGGTCTCGATGCCAACCGCTTTGAATTGCTCTACCAGCGCTTGCTCGAGATCTTGCAAGGGTTGAAATTTAGTATAACCCTCAATTTGCAATAACAGTGGGGTGCCATCCTCGGCATATTTTGCCCCCTGCGCAATGCGCGTCCCGTTAGGGCCTTCTACCCAGCCCGCCGCTTCCAGTAATTGTTTGGCTTTGTCTGGGTCGTATCCATACAAACGCGGCAGATCACATTTGTACCAGCCATAGGCGAAAGGCGTGGTCGCGGGAATCGTTCCCGGATTGACTGTATTGCGGATCGTGTCATAATCAATCGCATAGGCCAGCGCCTGGCGCACCCGCAGATCGCCAAGCATGGGATGGACCGGCAGAGGCCCAGGATTGTCATCCAATGGGCGGCTTAAATTGAAGTGTAAAGCCATATTCCAAGGCCCTGGAATCTCTTGCAGCGCGGCGACGTTGGCCGTATGCTCGTCATAGACCTGTTTGGTCTCACCTGGCCAGAGTTGCACCTGGGCCTCGTCTTTGGCCATCATCGTGATCTGGGCCGCCGGATCGGGTACGATCTGGAAGACCAGATGGTCCAGATACGGTTGACCTTTCAGATAGTAGTAGGGATTGCGGTCCATGACAATGCTTTCACCGGCACTCCACATGCTGACCACAAAGGGACCGGCTGAGATGGGCTTATGGTTCCAGGCCCAGTTTAGCATATTGTTGGCCAGACCGGCGGCATGCCGTGGCAAAACGCCATACATAAATTGTTGCAAATAAGCCTGATTGACTTTCTTATAATGCACAATGGCCGTCAGCGGATCCGGAACCGTGATCGTATCGATCAGATCAAAACCGGCCGCCAACACGGTGCCGCTATCGGGATTGGAGACGGCCTCCCAGGTGAATTTTATATCGTCGGCAGTGAGTGGTTGACCATCTGACCATTGTAAGCCGGCCCGCAATTTCCACGTGACCGTCAGGGCATCTTGGGAAACGCCGCCATTCTCCAGCGTGGGCAATTCTGCGGCCAGTACGGGCACAAATTCACCATTCTCGTTGACGGTGGATAATTTGGCGGTTGTGGCATCGGCCACTTGGCGCACAATCGGCGCCACCGCGAGATATTGGTTAAGCGTCGTTGGTTCTTCGGGAATGATCAGCACAATCTTTTGATCGCGCGCCAAAGTTGCCTCAGGGATAGATTCTGCCGTTTTAGCCTGAGTCGTGGCGCAGCCAGCCAAGCACAAGGCCAGCATAAGTAGCGGGTAAAGCAACAACAGCTTGCGAGCCAAAATTTTCATAAACAAACGATCGGCCTTAGGATTTGAGATTTTCTGGGCTTTTTCTCTACGCTAAGCATACCACTATTCGATCTATCAGAAAAACTTACAATTGATGATCGGTCAAGCGCAGATCGGGGAAAGCCGAAGCAACTCATGCCGCCCGGCGACAGGCGCCCTCCCAGCAGGGGAGGGCGGGGGGAGAGGTCTGGCCCGACCAATAGTTAATTGTGAATAATTAATAGTGAATGCAAGATCCCTCTCGCTTGTCCCTGATCTGGCTCCCTCCCAGCAGGGGAGGGCGGGGGGAGAGGTCTGGTTGAGGTGGAGTTTGGATCTATCATTACCTCCCAACATAAAAACATACTAACATAAAAAGGTCGGACATCTAGATGTCCGACCTTTTTATGTTGGGTGCTTATTTTGTTATCGTCAATTGACCGTTACTGGCCCTTGACTTCCGTCCAAATCTTATCATAAAGCGGTGTGGCATCGCCGACATCTTCGATGCGATGGCCATTCTTGATCGCATCTGCGGGCGGCACGGTGATGGGGGATTTGCTATACGCTTCATAAAGTTTAGCCGGTGTCGAGTCCTTTTCATCTTTATCTTTGATCGCTATCTGGCTAGTTTTGGCATAGTTCAATGCGGCGCTATTGGGATTGATATAGGGGAAATCCCGCAACATCAACCAGAAAACATCGGGCTGGTAGATGTAATTGAGCCAGGCATAAGCGGCGTCTAGATGGGGGGCACCTTTGGGAATTGCATAGTTATCCTGCCAAAGGATCGAGCCTTCGGTGGGGTAGATAAATTGGATGGCCGGGTTTTCCTCGCTGGCAATAAAGGCTTCTCCGGTAAAGGTCATGCCCAGATCCACATCGCCAGCGATCAAGGCTGTCTTTGGGCTGTCACTGTCAAAGAGTTTGATGCCCGACACCAATTCAGCCAGCTTCGCTTTGGCCGCATCCAGTTGCGCCTTGTCTTTGGTATTCACGTCAAACCCTAGTGTGAGCAGGGTCAAGCCGATCACAGAGCGTGAATCGTCTAGAAAAACCAGGTGGCCGGCATAATCCTTATTCCAAAGATCAGCCCACGCCTTGGGCGCATTTTTCACCTTGTCGGTGTTCACGACTATCGCATCCATCCCGGCCTCATAAGGAATGGTGTAATCATTATTCGGATCAAAGGGCAGCTTGAGATAAGTGGCATCCAGATTTTTCATGATCGATAATTTGCTCTTGTCGATCTTTTCTAATAATCCCTGGCGAATCATCAAACTGACAATGTAATCCGTCGGCTGGACGAGATCGTAGTTCGCCCCACCCTGTGATAACTTGGCATACATCTCCTCATTGGCCGAATATTCATCGCGGTTGATCTTGATGCCATAGATCTTTTGGAAGCAGTCGATCATATCCTGCGGAATGTATTCGGTCCACACAAAAAGATTTAATTCTTTCGATGTTACAGTCACCTTCGTCGTAGGCGCCGGACAGTTGAAGCCATTATCGGTTGTTTCTCCGCTTGTTGTAGCCGTTGTCGTTGTGGTGTCGTTCGTACTGGTAATGGTCGTGCTGGCGCTGGTGGCTGCACTGTCACTGCTGCCGCCGCTACTATTACCAGCACCACATGCAGCCAGCAGCAAACTGATGACAACGACGATGGGCAAAAATTTCCACTTTCCAGTGTCTGAATGAAACATGTAAATTCTCCTGTTGAAATACGTCTCTATGGTATGTGCGGCGTGAAATGATTGTTGATAGACAAACAGAACACGCTGCATAAGGATAGCAAAGTCTAGTCGAGTGCGGGGGAAATTGTTAGCCAGTAAAGCGGTAATCCAGTGAGACAGTTTGGCCTGACTGGCTGCCTACTGACTCATTATCCTACTATCGATTGATTTACGCCGCACTGGACTTGCCTGTTAGCTGCGAGCCTCCAACCTTTGTGAAATAAACACAACGATCAACACGGTTAGAATCCAGATCGTCGAAAGTGCATTGACTTCGGGGGTAACAATGCGGCGCAATAGACCGTAAACGTAAATGGGCAAAGTCGTGGAGCCCGGACCAGTCGTAAAAAAGGTGATAATAAAATCATCTAGCGACAACGTAAACGCGAGCAAGGCACCGGATAACACCCCTGGTGCAATCAACGGAAAGGTGACGCGGCGAAAGGTCGTAAACTCATTCGCACCCAAATCCATCGCCGCTTCTTCCAACGATTTGTCGAAACCATGCAACCGCGCGCGGACGACTAAGGTCACAAAAGGGATACTAAAGGCGATGTGCGAAATGATCACCGTGCCCAACCCCATCGCCAATCGTGCATCGCCGGTCAGGCCGAACGTGTGGTTAAACCAGGTGAATAAGGCGCTGAAAAAGACCAAAATGCCAATGCCCATCACAATTTCGGGGATGACGATCGGGATATACAGCGCGGCTTCTGACGCCCGTTTGACTGGAAAATCGTAACGTTGCAGCGATAGCGCTGCCATCGTACCGATGACGGCCGACACAACTGTCGAGACGAAGGCGATGGTCAAGGTGTTTTTGGCGGCATCCAACACGTCGCCATTACTAAACAATTTGCAGAACCAGTAGAAGGGGCCGCATGCGCCTTGATTCACAATGCCTTCAAAGACAATATTGGTTTTAGACGAATTGAAGGCAAAGACAATTAAGACGACAATCGGCGCGTAGAGAAAAAAGTAGATTAGCAAAGCGGATAACGTAATCCACGGCGAACGTTTGGTGCTGTTCATGCGGCGGCAATCTCCTCACCAAAGCCAAAGCGGCGTGTATAATAGAGCGTGACGATTAAGGTCATCAGCATCAGAAAGATCGACGCGGCCGAGCCAAAGGCCGGGTCGCGTGCATCCAAAAATTGCCGTTGAATCAAGTTGCCCACCAGGATCACCTGGCGCCCCCCCAAAATGTCCGAGACAATGAAGGTGCCGATCACTGGCACAAAGACCAGAATCGTGCCCGCCACCACGCCGGGCATCGAGAGCGGCAGGGTGACGCGCCAGAAGGTGCGCAAGGCATTCGCGCCGAGATCGGCGGCGGCCTCGAACAGCGAATTATCGATCTTTTCCAACGATGTGTAAATTGGCAAAATCATAAAGGGCAGAAATTCATAGACCATGCCCACCAGCACCGCACCTTGCGAAGGATATAAGTCAAATGGTTGAAAGTGCCCACCGGCTAGCCCCACTAGCCAACCAATCACACTGTTGAGCACCCCCTGCGTGCGCAAAATCATGATCCAGGCATAGATGCGGATCACAAAATTGGTCCACAAAGGGACGAGCACCAGGAAAAGTAGGGTGTTGCGGCGCTTCGCTGGTGCGCGCGCAATAAAATAGGCCAGCGGATAGGCCATCAGAATGACCAGAATCGTGGTCTGAAAGGCCAGCGTCAGCGAGCGCCAGATGATCTGCAAATAGAGCGGATCAAAGCCACCTTCGGGCGTAATCCCAATTAAACGTAGATAATTTTCCAGGCCGAATTTATAGATCACGTTCCCATCGGCGCTGCGCCCACCAAAACTGGTGACCAAGGTCAGGATTAACGGAATGATCAACAACCCGAACATCCAGAGCAGGGTTGGTAAAATTAATAAAAGGCCTTGAAGTTTTTTGTTTTCGCGCAGGGTTTGGATCATGTTAAATGCTCTAAGGTTGTGAAAATAAATCAGCGACGGGCATTTGCCATCCGCTCACGGCTGGTTCTGCCTCGGCCATGTCACTGTAGCGATAGATCGTTGGAATGTCTGGGTTAGTCGAGCGATAGACTTTAATCACATCCTGGCTGAGCAAATCGACATCTCACACAACCAGAGTTCCCGCGGCAATTTTGTAAGCATGTGCTGCTCTCATCATTGTCATCAGATACGCGACGATCTTACCTCTGAACGGTTATCGGCTTGGCGGCAGCACTTCGTGTACGGCAATCTGCCCAATCTCAACATCGTCGAGCCTGATGATGATATTGTCGCCGATCTGATAAACCTGACGTTGCTGGTAATCTGGCTGTTTACCGGTTTGTGTTGGCTGCGTGTATACCTCAATCTGCTGCTTTACCAGATTGACCAGCCAATAAACTGAAATGTCTGCTCGCGCATATAGCCGCTTTTTTAAGCCTCGATCTCGGCTCAGGGTTGCATCAGAAATTTCGACAACCAGCCCTAAATCCTGCGCGCCGGAATGGCGATCTAGATAATCAAGTCGCGTGCCACGCACCACTGCAACATCAGGTTCTGGCTCACTGTCGAATGTGGTGATTGGTTCTTGTGAATCAACATACCATCCCTCAGAAATTAGCCGTTCCAAAGCTTGCCGAATCAGACCAGTAACGACACGATGTAGTGGGTTTTTCGACATTTTTTGGACAAGCCATCCTTCTAATAATTCGACGCGGTCATCGTCCGTCAAAATACCCGACTGGATCATCGCATGATATTGATCCACGCTTAAACGCCAGATTGGCTCGGTTGGCACCGCAACCAATGGCTCGACAGAGGGTTGTTCCGCTCTTAGCATCGTAGTCATCATTCACCCCGTCAACACCCGCGCCGCTTGCGTCGAAAATGCGATGGTCACCTCGTCACCCTCGGCGGCCAAGGGGCGCGAGTCGGGCCGGTCGTTCTGCTCACGCGCCCGCAGCAGATGGTCGCCCGGCAAACGCACGCCATAATACGTGTCTGTCCCAATATAGACCACACTGACGATCCGGCCTGTGAATTGATTGGCCGCACCCTCGTGTTGCGTGAGATTGACCTTCTCTGGGCGCACCGCCACGCTCACTTCTGTGCCATTCGCCACCGGTTGCTCTGCTTCAGCATACACTGTCAAACCGCCAGCGAGCGCCACCGTAACCGCTTTGCCGGTTTGCTCGGTCACTTTCCCTTGCAGAAAGTTGGTTTCGCCGATAAAGTCAGCCACAAATTTACAGTTAGGGCGTTCGTAAATTTCGTTGGCATTACCCACTTGCAAGGTCACCCCGCCCGACATGACGGCAATTCGATCGCTCATGGTCAGGGCTTCTTCCTGGTCGTGTGTCACATAGATAAAGGTGATGCCCACTTCGCGCTGGAGTTTCTTTAATTCTAGCTGCATATCTTTACGCAACTTGAGGTCGAGCGCGCCGAGCGGTTCATCTAATAAGAGGACTTCGGGCCGTTTGACCAGCGAACGGGCCAATGCCACGCGCTGTTGTTGGCCACCAGAAAGTTGTCGCGCCCGCCGCTTTTCGTAGCCGGGCAGCCGCACCATTTCCAGGGCCTGTTTGACGCGTGGCATGATCTCACTTTTGGGGACGCCGTCCATTTCCAGACCAAAGGCCACGTTTTCGCCAATCGTCATGTGGGGGAAAAGCGCATAGTTTTGGAAAACGGTGTTGACGGGACGCTGAAAGGGGGGGGTCTTGCCCATCGGTTTGCCGTGAATGTAGACTTCACCTTCGGTTGGCAGTTCAAACCCGGCGATCATGCGCAGTGAGGTCGTCTTGCCGCAACCGGATGGGCCCAACATGGAAAAAAATTCTCCGTCCCGAATCTGCATCGTCACATTGCGGACTGCCGTGACCAGTTCGCCGGATGGGCCAGGGAAACGTTTTGATATATCGCGCAATTCAACGGCATATTCAGCCATTTAGCGCACCTCCAAAATAGAATGGAATTGGATAATGACTGAAATTTATAAGACAGCTTCATGCCAAGGCTTAGATTCCACTTCGGTTTCTTCATAGGCTAGCTGAAAATTGCCGGCCACAATGCCGGGCACCGTAATATCTTCGTCCAGCGTTTCCCAGCGCAACGCATAACCTTGCAACCGAAGTGTTACCGCTTTCAATTGTTCATCCGTTGCATTTTTCAAAATCTGAAAGCGATTGGCTGGAAAGCCAACAATTCGTCCATCGGTGAGTTCAACAAAAATAATTCGGCCTTCTGCCCATGCTCGAATGGCAGTTGGCTCCACACAAAGCGCTGTTTCAACGAAGGTGGTATTCATAAAACTTTTTCCTCAGAAGGTCCTCATGTTGAAAAACAAGCTTTTCCAGACGGCGAATAACTTGAGGGGCAATCCCACGATTCCTGGCAAGCCGAACTGGCTCCAACCAAAACTTACATTCACCCTCGGGTGTTTCTATATGAATATGAACTGGCTCATTGCGTTCATCCGAATAAAAATGGAACCGAAACGAACCTAAAATTAATACAGTCGGCATGATTTCAATGAGTCAAGGTGCTAGACGCAAAACGATCAAACAGATCAACTATTCAATGCTTTAATGAAGTTGCTGAATTTTACTACGTTCAAGGGGGGTGTCAAGTACTGTTTGCTAATTTAGAAGTTATTGAGTGGCCTCAAGCACCATGATATCACCCTGAAATAAGTTGAGTTGAATATCGGCCAAAGCTGCTCTATGTTCTGCCGCTTGGAGCATTGCTGGTGCGCGATCCACGCCTGTAATGTAGCAACCAGCCTGAGCCAACCGGAGACCATGTGCGCAGGCGCCACAGGCAAGCTCTAAAATGTGCGCACCTTGAATGTTGCGCCGGGCCAACAGTTGCAGGATCGAAGCGACCTCGGTTTCGATCACACCAGGGGCACGGGCGAGCACAAGTTCGTAAATTTCGGGGAAATCGTAAAGGCTCTTCATGAGGCAGGCATGGAATCGTGGATCAAGAGATGATCGGCCCAGCGCGCAAAGCCGCTAATCAAAGATCTGGGCAAAGATATAATCAATCGCCAGAAAGATCACAACTGCCATGATCAGGAGACCCCACCAAGGCATCTGCACCCAGACAACGATGTGCAATTTGTCCCAGATCAACCATAGCGTAATCAAGATGGCAACCGCAGTCGCCAGTTTACGCGCCCGTTGGCGCATTGGCAGTCTCCCTACAATCAATATTCCAAACCAGATTTTCTGATTTGGCAGTAGCATAGCGACAAACCGTTGGATTGTCAATCATGCTAGAGGCAGGACTACATTGGGTGAGCAAACAGTCGCCCGCGACTACGTGATAATCGGAATTCGATCAATGTGTACGACTTCATAGAGTCGACCCTCATTGGTAGAAATTTCGCGCACCTTGTTCATGTGGACGGTGACTTCGGGATCGTTGAAAATGGCGTCGAAGTCTTCGGCGCTGCGCCATTGGGCATAGTTGGTGACGCGTGTGCCGTCAAAACTCTTGTGAATGTTGGCGGAGACAAAGCCCGGCAGATGGCGCATCCCTTGCTCAGTCGCTTCAATCAAGATATCAACCAACTGTTGCTGATGCTCTGGCGCGACGGTGAAGACATTGATCAAGGTGGCTACGGGTTGCTCTTTGCTGATGTGAGTCATGCGTGGATTCCCCTTTGGAAAAATTTGAGTGTGCGCAAATTACACTGTCTCTTTTACCATAGCTGAATCCATATCTCAGTATGATCTGCAACAAATGTAACCGTGACGCCACGCACTACCGCGCCATCAGGGTTCAATGTTGACGATTGGTGGCTGTCTGTACCATTTCCAAAAACAGTTGATGCCAGCGGCTATCGTTGGTCAATTCGGGGTGAAAGGCGGTGGCGAGAATCGGCCCTTGCCGTAGCGCCACAATTACGTCTTCGCCTTTGCTTGTGTGGAAGGTTGCTAAAACGCTGGCCTCACTGCCCGCTTCTGTGATCGCGGGGGCGCGGATAAAGACGGCGTGGAACGGCTCGTCGCCCAATGTGGGTACGTCGAGCATGGTTTCGAAACTTTCCGCCTGGCGTCCAAAATAGTTGCGGTTCACGGTGATATCCAGTCCGCCCAGCAATGGCTGGCCGCCCAGTTTCTGGCCGGTTGCGCGCTCGGCCAGCAAGATCATGCCGGCGCATGTGCCCCATGTCGGCCGACCGCTGTGCACCCACTGGCGCAGCGGCTCCACCAAATGCCAGCGTTCGGCGATCAGACCCATGGTTGTGCTTTCACCGCCGGGAATGATTAAGCCGTCGAGCTCGCTTAGCTGTTCTGGCTTGCGGGTCTCAACCGCCTTGGCGCCTAGTTGGCGCAGCATGTGAATGTGTTCAAT
>JBBQBY010000166.1:0-13155 GCA_038318235.1 Caldilineales bacterium | reverse complement strand
TTCGAGCAATAGGCTGGTCGCCCGGTCGTACCCCAGGCATCAAACCAATTATCAACATGGTCGACCGTAAATGTCAGTGAATTTGTGTTCGTCACCACGCCACGATAGCGCGCTTCGAGCGCCGGATGATCCCACTTAACGCCCGTATCCTGGCTGGCGACTACGATGCCTTGGCCGCGAAAGCCAAGCGCCCAAACGTCGGGCGCATGCGTATAATCAAGGCCGTAGGGTCGCGCAAGCGTTTGTTGAAGGCCCGCAGGCGCGATTTGTGCAAAGGGTTGTAACCAGGTTGACTGCGTTTCATTCGTAGCCAGGGGCTGGTGTACGAACGGATTGGCAACGAGGCGACTCACCTCTGGACGTTGGCGCAGGGCAGCGACAAGCGCGGTGTCACCTTTCACTTCCAGCATATTGATAACATAAAAGGATTGGTACGTTATGCCCTGGGCGTCGAGCCAAGCGCGCAATGGCGCTTGTGTACGCTGCGCGGTAGCGGTTAATTCGGCATAGAGTAGATTGGCTTTGGCCTGCTGCGTCGCCGCGGTTACCCCGGCGCTGGCCAGCACTTGAGCCGCATTCACTTGATCTTGCAAAACAACCAGAAATGAGACTGGTGCCTGCGCGGTGGCAAGTTGGGCTTGTAGGTAATCACTAACCGTGGCGGCATGTACGTCGCCTGGTGGAAAATCCTGAGCGGCCAGGGGAAAGGCCAGCCCGAGTACAAGCACAAAGCATAAACCGGTGGTCAGGATAGATTTTAGGAAAAAGGTAAATAAACGACGAAGGGTTGGCCATACGTGAATCATAGCTTTTTGTCCGAACAAGTGATCCTCCTTTTCATAGGCTCTGCTGTTTGCCGACGAGTCTTTGCAACGGTCTACGCGCTTCACGCTTAACAAAACGCTGTGCTCGCCATCAGCCTTTGTGCTATTATATAACTTGTGCTCGCTGGAATGTAAATGGGAGCCGTGTTGCAGATTTATAGACAAATTTCCGTGAAAATTCTTTCCCAGTATTGTCATTCACCTACACCATCAGGAGAAAAAATTTATGCCAGATAAGCTTCAGATCGGCGATCCAGCACCTGATTTTACGGCAACGACCGACGCTGATCAAACTGTCAAGCTCAGTGATTATCGTGGTAAGCGGGTTGTCCTCTATTTCTATCCCAAAGATGATACGCCTGGTTGCACCACCCAAGCCTGCAATTTTCGCGATAATTATTTGGAAATCGAGGAAAAAAACGCAGTTGTGCTTGGGGTTAGTCCCGATAACGTCAAATCACACCAGAAATTCAAGACTAAATTTGACCTACCGTTTACGCTGTTGGCAGATGAGGATCATGCCATTGCAGAAGCCTATGGGGTTTGGGGTGAGAAGTCCATGTATGGCAAAACCTATATGGGCATCATCCGCAGCCAATTTGTGATCGATGAAAATGGTAAAATTGCCGATCCCCAATACAATATCAGCCCGAAGGATAGCACCCCAGAAGCGTTGAAAGTGCTCGCTTAAATCAAGTTTACGTAATAATATCGCCTAACGTGGGCAGGCAACGCCTTCGCTACCTGGGGTTTGGATAATAAAAGCGTGGCGCAATTAGCCTTCTATGCGCCACGCTTTTATTATGCGATATTTATGCGATAGTAGACATGCAAAGCGACGAAATATCCCTGGCCTGCTCCCTATTGTCGATGTCTGGATAAGGATAAAGCACACACACATGCGAAAGGAGCCACCCGTAACATCTGTGTATGCTTTATCCTAATGCTTGGGCCGTCCTTCCCAAGTTTACTCATTATATATCAACTTATTTAGAAGTTACAACCCTGATTTATTAGTGTCCTTAAATTGATATGGTCGAAATTGATAGGGCCAAACTAGATCCTGTCTGGCCGCAAAATTAATCCTCCTTTAAGGCATAGCCTGTCGGCAATGTGGTATACTGTAGGTCTATGCGTAATTTTTTTGGCTACAAAATCATGAGGTTTTCGTGAGGATTCTTTTATACACTGGTAAAGGCGGCGTAGGTAAAACCAGCATGAGCGCGGCGACGGCACTACGCTGCGCCGAATTAGGTTACCGCACCGTTGTGCTGAGTACGGACCCGGCCCACAGCCTGGGCGATAGCTTCGAAATGCGAATTGGGAGTCATTTGACCGAACTCGCCCCGAATTTGTGGGGACAGGAGATCGATTTACTCTCGCAGATGGATCAATATTGGGGGCGTGTTCAGGGCTATTTGAACGCAGTTTTTTCCTGGCAAGGCATGGATGGTTTGGTCGCTGAAGAGACGGCTGTCCTGCCAGGCATGGAAGAACTTGCCAGCCTGATGCAAATTACGGCGCTGGCGGATAGCGGCAAATATGACGTGATCGTGATTGATGCTGCGCCCACCGGATCAACCCTGCAATTGCTCAGTTTTCCAGACATGGCCCGTTGGTATTTGGAAAAAATCTTCCCGCTCCAACGCAAAACCGTGCAAATTGCCCGGCCAATCGTCAAGCGTTTTACCGATATCCCCATTCCAGATGATGATGTGTTCGACAGCATTGAAGAATTGGTGCTTTATTTGGAGCGCATGAGTGAATTGCTGAGCGATCCCAATATCAGTAGTATGCGCATCGTGCTCAATCCCGAAAAAATGGTCGTAAAAGAAGCACAACGCGCCTACACCTATCTCAATTTATATGGCTATGCTGTAGACGCCGTTGTCTGCAATCGGGTTTTCCCGCAAGCACTTTCTGATCACTACTTTGATACGTGGAAGGTGGCTCAGGCGGAAAACCTGCAACTGGTCGAAGAGTGTTTTCATCCATTGCCACTGCTCAAGGTTCCTTTTTTTGAAAAGGAAGTCGCCGGCAAAACTATGCTCTACCACATGGCAGAGACTGTGTTCGGCGCTAACCCTGTGCGCGGTGGCGCGGGCGACCCCACGCAAAAATTTTATGTCGGGAAACCGCAGGATATCTATAAAAAGGATGATCATTATGTGCTGAGCATCCCTTTGCCGTTGGTCGCCCGCGATGAAGTGAATTTACACCGCAGCGTGTTCGATGAATTGATTGTGCGCATTGGCAATTGGAAACGTAACATTTCTTTGCCACTTGGTCTGTCTAAGTTGAACATCGACGGCGCCCGCTATGAAGAAGACCGGCTGAACATCTATTTTGCTATCGAAAAAAACGTAGAAATCGCGATCGAGGAGTTGAAACCGTCGAAATGGCGGGCGCTCAAAGACCGCATCAGCGGAAAACAGCGTAGCGAATAAATATTGTTACTGCTCTGTCAATACAAGCAATTTCTAGTTTGGTAACGCTAGCTTATAAAACAATTATCATTACCAGCCAATAATAATTGTTTATTTAAGACAGCACTGTGTATTTCGGCAACCTAGCGTATCTTCTCAATCTTGAGAAACGTATTGTAATACTGTGAGCATCATCGCATGGATGATATCCAGCGCGGCGATCCAATCGAAGAAGCAACGTTGGTCAATTTGATTCAACGTGCTCAAGTCGATTTTGAGCCAGAGGCATTTGAAGGTTTATATATGCTCTATGCGGATCGAGTTTTTCGATTCTTACTCGTGCGCTTGGGCGATGTAGACAGAGCCGAAGATGTTACGGCTCAGGTCTTTCTGCGCCTGATCGAGAAGATCGACAAATTTCGCATTGCACCGAAAGATAATGTCGCCATTTTTTCGGCCTGGCTCTATCGAATGGCCTATAACAAAATGGTGGACATGTTACGTCGGCATCGGCCGGCGTATCATATTGCGATCGAACATGCAGAGCACATCGCCGACCACCAGTCGATTATTGAGCAAGTGGAAGAGCAGCTCGATTTTGAGCAGATCCTCAACAAATTACCTTTATTAAATGATCAGCAACGGCAAGTAATCCTATTACGGTTTGTCGAAGGATTAAGTATTGCTGAAACTGCACAAATTATGCAGAAAAGTGAAGGGGCGATCAAAGCGCTCCAACATCGCTCGCTGGAAAGCTTGCGACGTTATTTACAAAAGTGATGCTTATTGACACCCCGTACAGGCTAGGGTCAGTGCGCTATTATCTAGCCTAACCGAAGATGCACCGCACCGTTTAATAAGCAAAAGTGAGTAGTCATGACTTTTGAAGACATTCTGGCCCGTTGTTTGGATGCCCTAGAACAGGGTGAAACCATTGAAAATTGTGTTGACCGCTATCCGCAACACGCAACGGAGCTAATCTCATTACTAAATCTAGCGATTGCTGTCCGCAGCACCCCGCAACCACGGCTGTCGGCCAATGGCTTTGCCCGCGGCCAAGCAGTTGTAATGGCACAGGCGCGGCTTCAACAGGCCCACCATGCACCGTTCAAGCCGGCACATGTGGCAGCAGCCCGACAATTGCCTGCCCCAATCGCCCGAACCCAACCGCTCGTTGCCCCCCAACTTATGGCACGGCCGCCAAAGCTGGCAAAACCGTTCCTATTTATCTATAAGGCCCAATCAGCACTGATCGCACTCCTGGTCGTGTTGAGCTTCTTCACCTTGTTGCGCAACATCAGTAGTAGTTTGCCCGGTGCATCGCTCTATTCCGTTAAGATCTTGGGCGAAAATATGCAAGGTGTGCTGTTAACGGCAGCCGGTGAACAAGCCATCTGGCATGCCCACCAAACGGAAATTCGCCTGCAAGAGTTGGTGCAACTGGGGCAACGCGATCAAATTGCAAGCGCGGCCTTAGAACAGTCAATCGAGCAGCAGGTGCTGGCTACGTTAACAGCCAGCAATCAATTACGGGCCGAGCAACGCGACCAATTTTTGCTAGCCTGGATGACCCGCTTACGTGCATTAGACAAAGACAACCAGTCGCCGAGCACAGTCGCGCAGACACTCAATCGAACGCTTGCCACCATTCAAAATGCAACGCAAGTGACAATTGCCCTGCCAATGCCAGGTTCGCAGCCGATCCAAACGGTTTTGCCAACGCCAACACCAGCCGCAGCCCAGGTAGGCGTGCCAACAGTAACGTCTAATCCTGTCACGGCTGAAGCACGACTGGCAGAGCCAACAACGCCGCCCGCAACAAGGGCAACCGTTCCCACAGCGGAGCCGGCTAACATCCATCCGCCGAGTGTTTCACCAGACCTTGCGCCAGCGCCCACAGCGCTTGCCACTGCAACGATGGCATCGATTATTGTACAAGTGCCGCAAGAAACATCGACAGATGATGATAATCAGCCCGAACAACCTAACAAGGCAGCGGTGGCTCAGCCAGAAGCGACCACAGCACCGGTAGTTGCCGCAGCGGATCCCCAGCTACCAGATAGTGGTGATAATGGACAAAGCGCAGTTCAACCATCGACAAGCGTGACCACGAGCCTAGAGATGGGGTCGGGGGCCACCTCAACTGGCCATACGAGCAAATCTGATGCCCCAAAGGCGACTGTCACGCCAGCCTTTGGCATTGTCGACGCCCCGACGCCTGCAATCGGGAGTGGACCAGCGATTGCACCGGCCACCGCGTTGGTGACAGAAGTAGCCACCTCAGCCACGCCTGACCAGACTGCGAGCCCAAATACAAGCACGCCAGGCGCCGATAAACCGGCAACATCGACCGCGATGCCGTCTAGCACGGAATCCAATACGCCTATACCAGTTCCCTCAGAGACGCCAACGAGTGAACCTGAAAAAACTGTGGACCCGACCGCAACGTCCAAGCCGACAGCTACGGTAAAACCAACCAGGCCTGACCCGACCGATACGCCCGACCAAAGTGAAGCAACTGAGGAGCCACCAACCTCTACGCCAGAAAGCACACCAACACCGAAGAAGCGTAAATAAGGCAAAAAATGGCAACAAGTTAATCTAATGACAATTTATCATGGGCAAGCTAAACATTCGGCAATAAAAAGCAGAAAGTTACTCGTAAGTTATTAGCCCTGAAAAACCTTGAATCCATTTGCCTTTCGTGTTATACTGGCCGAACTGTCATCAAACCCTATTAAACCCAACTATACCAAGAATAGCTGTCACATCATGCACTTACAAAACAATGATCCACAACTGATTAGACAGGCAGCCTTCCCAATCCAGCGGCAATTCACATCTACACACCTCGCTTCTCTTCTTATCGCTGTATTCACTGTGATGATATTGGCTGGCTGCGTTGTCCAAGCGCCGGGTGGCACAACGCCTGGCGGCAGTACAACCACCAACACGATAACCAATACAGTACCAACTTTACCCGACAACTTTAATGGCGCAGTAGAAGATCTCACAAGCTACGCCTTGCCAACGCCAGCACCTACATCGGCGGCCAAACTTTCTGTCGTGGTCAGCGCGGGTGGCTCACGCGCCAATGTTCGGAGTGGCCCTGGCACTAATTTTCCGATTGTGAGCAAAGCCGATTCAGGGGCTGCATTCACGGTGGTTAGCAAAAGTCAGGACGATGGTTGGTGGCAAATTTGCTGTATCACAGGCATCACCAATACAATTACCAATACAGCCTGGGTAGCCAGTTCGGTCGTCAGGCTGGCCGGTGCAGGCGATGCGGCAGTGCCTGTTTCAGAACGCCTACTCAATCCTGCATTAACAGCCCAATGGCAGGTAGACTGGAAATGTGACTCCGAACGTTGTCAGGTAAAACAATGTTCAGCCGTTGTCGATGTCAAGGCCGGGCCGAGTACGACCCAGCCTTGGCTCAGCATGCAACATCAAGTCACCTGGAACGATGCTTGTTTTGCCAAGGATTCCTGGGTTTTTGAGGTCGATCCCACCACAGGTAAGGAGCGCACAGGCGAATACAACGACAATTTCTTGTATAGCTATTGGCGCGGCAAGCAACCCGGCGCGGCGAATGGCGTTTATAGCTTGAAAGGAGGCCGCTCTTTGGCCGTCTGGTGTTCTGGGCCCTACAAAACTGAAATTGAAGAAGGTGGCGGTTGGACCACAGCCTACGAAGGCAATACCTGTCATGATGTGCGTACGGGGCTGCTCGTCTTGCTTTCCTATAATAAACGTTGGTTGTTCACCGGAAAATACCAGGGGCAGACCTATGATCACGCCTATTTCGGCGACAGTGAGACGCTTGAACAGAAGTTGATTGATACGAATAACACGCTTTTTTGGGTGACAAAGAAATAAGTGAGACGCTTTCGAGCGTAACCAAGCACATGGTTACGTGATCATATTTGGCATAAAAAAAATAAGGGCCACCTTTTTGGAAAGGTGGCCCTTATTTTTACACTCACGAGCCGTTAATAGGATATTGATCAGCCTGGCCCGATAGGCGCGGCGACCTCTGCCATTGTTAACGCTTCAAAGCCAATCGCTTGCAAATAAGTTTCCATCTCCGCGTGCGCCCGTTCGGCGTATGCCGCATAACGGTTCGTTTTACCACGAATAAAGTGGGTCGTCTCTGGCAATAATCCCATATTCGCCTTCATCGGCTGAAAATTTTCGGCGTTGGCATGGGTAATATAGTGCAAAAGCGCACCGATCATCGTTGTCGGCGGTAGCTGCATCAGTGCTTCGCCGCGCAGCAAACGCACCATGTTCACACCGGCCACCAGGCCGCCCATTGTGCTGCCGACATAACCTTCGGTGCCGGTAATCTGGCCGCCAAAGAACAGATCTTCACGCTGGCGAAATTGCAAGGTAGGATCGAGCAAGGTCGGGCTATTAATAAACGTATTTCGGTGCATTTGGCCCAACCGCACAAACTCTGCCGCTTGGAGGCCGGGTATCATGCGCAGGACCTCTTCCTGCGCGCCCCATTTCATGTTCGTTTGAAAACCAACCATGTTGTAAAGCGTGCCCGCTACATTGTCCTGACGTAATTGGACCACAGCATAGGGTCGGCGGCCAGTGCGTGGATCGGTTAACCCAACCGGACGCATCGGACCAAAGGCGAGCGATTCCAGACCGCGCGCGGCCAACGCCTCGATGGGCATACAGCCCTCGAAATAACGTTCCATCTCCTTCTCAAATTCTTTAAGTTGCGTCTTGGGCGCGGCAACCACCGCGTTGACAAAACTTTCGTACTCGGTCTTGTTCATGGGGCAATTAATATAATCGCCTTCCTCTTGCCCTAGATCGCTGTCTTTGTCGTAACGGCTCTGGCGAAAGGCGATTGACAGATCGATGCTGTCAGCCATGACAATTGGTGCCATCGCGTCATAAAAATAGAGGTGTTTCTGCCCGGTCAACGCTTGAATCTGCTCGGTCATAGCGCTGCTTGTCAACGGTCCCGTGGCCATAATCGTCGGCCCGCTCGGAATTTCCGTAATTTCTTGGCGAATGACTTCAATGTTGGGATGGCTGCCAATCATCGCCGTCACGGCGTCGGCGAATTCTTCGCGGCCCACCGCCAACGCGCTGCCCGCTGGCAAGGCATGCCGAAAAGCGGTATTGATGATCATGCTGCCCATACGCAACAGTTCATTCTTGAGGATGCCCAAGGCGCGATCGGGCAAAGTGCTACCCATCGAATTGCTACAGACCAATTCAGCCAGCCGGTCGGTGATATGCGCTTCGGTCGAACGGTGCGGGCGCATCTCGTACAAACGCACCTGGTAGCCACGATTGGCAATTTGCCACGCCGCTTCGGTGCCGGCCAATCCACCACCGATAATTGTTACTACGTCACTCATGGTTTCCTCGCTTTTTATCACCTTTCATGAGAAAGGGAAAAATTATTGTAACAATTGCTAGTGATGGCGTCAAAAAGCGATGCCAGCGCAAAAAGCCGCAGAGTTTCGCATGTAAAACAATCTAAACGTCGCGCTACGCCAAACAGTGATAGGGGAACGAACAAGTCTTCCGGGAAGGAAATGCCCGCTCGGCAACTAAACGAATCAAGCCTTCCCGGAAGGCGGATGCCCACCATTCACTCCACCGTAATATCTTCCGGGAAGTGACCACAAGATCATTCGTTATCCCAACTGGTCCTGGTCACTTCCCGGAAGGAGGATACCCATCAATCTGCTGCTTGCCGTCCGCGCAACGTAGGATCTTCCCGGCAGATTTTCCCCCAAGTCAAAAAAGCATCCCAAGCCACCAATCTGCTTGAAAGCCCCCATTGACCATGCTATACTGATAGACTGCAAGAGCAGTTCACGACACACACGCAACAGGGTATCATTTATGAATGCAGTCGAAATTATTATCAAAAAACGCGATGGCGACGAGTTAAGCGCCGCAGAGATCAGCTACTTCATCGAGGGGTTCGTCAAAGGCAGCATTCCTGACTATCAGGCCGCGGCTTGGGCGATGACTGTCTATTTCCAGGGGATGACCGACGCGGAAACCACAGATTTGACGTTGGCGATGGCGGCCAGCGGTGATCAACTCGATTTGCACGATTCATTGCCCCCCAACACGCTGATCGTCGACAAACACTCAAGCGGCGGGGTTGGCGACAAGACAACGTTGGCGGTGGGGGCGATTGTGGCCGCCTGCGGTCTGCCTGTGGGCAAAATGAGCGGACGCGGTCTTAGCTTCACCGGCGGCACAATTGACAAGCTAGAAAGCATCCAAGGTTGGAGCCCAGATCTATCGGAGGCCCAATTTCGCCAGCAACTACGCACGGTGGGGCTTGTCATCGCTGGGCAAACGGCCCAGTTGGCGCCAGCGGATAAGTTGCTCTATGCTTTGCGCGATGTCACCGGCACCGTGCCCAGTCTACCCTTGATCGCCAGCAGTATTATGAGTAAAAAGCTGGCAGCAGGGGCCGATGCGATTGTGCTAGATGTAAAATGTGGACACGGCGCCTTTATGGAAACGCTAGCAGAGGCACAGGCGCTGTCGAAATTGATGGTGGCGATTGGGCAACGGGCTGGTCGCCGGGTCACCGCGTTGATCACACAGATGGATCAACCGCTTGGTCACGCCGTGGGTCATGCGCTGGAAGTGAAAGAGGCGATTGCGACCCTACACGGCCAGGGGCCAACTGATTTTCAGTTTTTGGTGGAGACGGTAGCCCAAGAAATGTTGCTGCTGGGCCAGCGGGTGCAGACAGCCGCACAGGCGCGTGAACAAATCCAACAGGCCATCACCAGCGGCGCCGCCTTTGCTAAATTCAAGGCCTTTGTTGCCGCTCAGGGCGGGGATGTGCGCATGGTAGACAATCCGGAACAGTTGCCCCAAGCGCCAGTCATGCGGCCAGTGCTCGCGCCCATAGGTGGTTACGTCCACCGGATCAACGCGCGTGAAATCGGTTTAACCGGCGTAGCGCTGGGCGGCGGTCGGCAGCAGAAAATGGATTCGATTGACTACCGGGTCGGGATTGTACTACACGCCAAAGTTGGTGATGCGGTTGCGCCGGGTGGTCGGCTTTGCACTATTCACGCTGCGGACGAGAAAGCCGCCGAAATGGCCAGTCAACGCGTCCTTGCCGCCTACACATTGAACGATCAACCGGTCGCGGCCCTACCGATTATCTATGACCGGATTACGGCAAGTTAGCGGTCAATGAGTTCAGCAGGTGAATACATCGCACTGGTCAGGAAGCGGTTTTTCGAAGATGCTATAACCCATGCAAGGCACTCTCGGTATTAACCGAATGTCGCTCAAGTGGCTACCAAGGCACCTGCGCCCGCGCCTGCACCACGGTTTGATACAAATGTATAGTTTGGGTCGCAATCTTATCCCATTGATAGAGCCCCAGGGTTTGCGTGCGAGCAAATTCGCGCCGCTGTTGGGCTGCCGCCGGATCAGTGAAGAGGCGGTTGACTGCCCAGCCGATGCTTTGCGGATCGTTGGGGTAGACATTCAAACCATTCTGTTCGTGCAAGACCACCTCACCCAGCCCACCAACATTGCTGGCGATCACGTTACAATTCTGCGCCATTGCTTCCAACGCCACGATGCCAAAAGGTTCGTATAAACTGGGAAATATCGCCGCGTCAGCGATATGATAGATGAGATCGCGCTGCTGGTCGCTGACAAAACCCAGAAAATCGACGACACGATCCACCTTCAAATCATGGGCCAGCGGCCACATTTTGTTACCATTCTTGCCCGCCACCAGTAAGCGCACGTCCTTATACGTGGCCAGGATCCCTGGCAAGGCTGCGATCAATACCTGTAGCCCCTTTTCATGGGTCACACGCCCCACGAAAAAGAGTAGTTTTTCACCGCGCGGGGCATATTGACGGCGTAGGGCCTTTATTTCGGCGGGTGATGGCTGAACGATGGCCTTCATATCAAAACCATTCGCAATCACATCTATTTTGTCATAGGGCACGTTAAAATAATAATGGACTTCACCGCGCATGTATTCGCTACAAACGATCACGCGCCAGGCTTCATATCCGATCCGCCCTTCCATCTGATCGATGTGGTAGCTTGTGTCGCTGGGCAGATAGCCCTGATGCCGGCCGCGCTCGGTGGCATGAATGGTCGCCACCAAGGGTGTCTTCCACTGGTGCTTCAACGCAATCCCCGCTTCACCAACCAGCCAGTCATGCATATGGATCAGATCATAGTGGTGCTGTTCGCCAAGCTTGAGACCATATTCGATCAGTGAGGCATTGTTGGCAATCACACTGTTGTAGAGATCATGCGCATCAATCGGTGGCACGTTGACGCGATGGGCAGTCATGTGAGGGGTGATTTGTTCAATGGCAGCGCCACCGTCAGCGCGTGTAGTCAAGACATCGATCTGTAACGGCTCACCATCAAGGGTAAGCGTGCTCAGCATTGGCGTTAATTCAGCCACATGTTTGCCCATGCCGCCAACGACATAGGGTGGGAATTCCCAACTTAACATTAAGATGCGCATAGATTGATTGATAGACGAATGATGCAAGGAAGACAATTCAATATTTACCGCTCATTCCCCAAACGCATGCAACAGGATAATATCTCCAAAGGTCATTTTGGCGATTGGCACATCTTCAGATATGGGTCAGAGTGGCGAATGACAACCATTTTAACAAAGTTTAGGTAAAATTTGTGTAAGATTGCTAGAAAGATAATTCACGTATAATTTGTGCAAACCCACTAGGCCGTATAAGCCTGCAACAGGCCAGAGACGACAGCTTAACCACCTGGTGAGATCTTTGCATAAGGTTGACTCTGGCCGTCTTCCCCAATCGCAAAGAATTTCACCTGCCAGTTGCCGATGCCCGTTGTGATAGTTTGGCCGGTGGCAGTCGCAATCGCCTGCCGCGTGGCCTGATAGACAAGATAGGCCGCGGGTGTCGCCGGCGTATGCTGGGCGGCCCATTGCGCATAATCTGCGCCAAGCCAAGTGGCCCAATAGACTGAACCGTGGCCTTTGATCCGTTCAGCAAAGACCGGATCACCGCCTTGCGGCCCCAGCCAAAACGGCATGGCAGGAAACTTTGTGCGCAATTTTGCTAGATAAAGCGCCGCATCAGCTGGGTTTCCCAACCAGAATACAACATCGTCTGGTGCCACTGCCTGGATTTCGTCACCGATCAGGACGACAGGCAGTTTCGTCACCGTTAGCCATGCCTGCGTGGAAAGCGCTGGCCAGCCCGGCGTCCAGCCAGCCAAGACCAAACGGTGGGCCTGTTGTGTTTGCGCGACCTCGGCAACCGCGCCGATCAGCTTTGTAGCCCAAGCATCGGCGGCGTGTGGATCGGCAAATCCAGCACTATCGGGCGCGATAGCAAAGGGGGCGATCCAAATTGGGCGCGGCGTAGGCAGCACATCCATAACGCTAAAAAGCGTCGCTGGGTTCAAGGGACCGACCACGGCGCGCACACTCGGATCAACGAGCAGCTTTTGCGCTGTGCGACGAGCCCGCAAGGGATCGTTAGAATCATCCAGGGCCAGCGGCAGGATATCAACGCCAGTGATTGGCGTGTCGGCAATCGCGGCGCGCATGGCGGCCAGGGCGTCATACCCCGTACGCCGGTATAAACCCTCAAAAGGTGCAATCAGACCGATTTTGATCACGGGACGGATCGAAAGACAGGCAACGAGGATAAGGCCAACCATAAGGAAAACGAAAGCTCGTAACAAGCATAATAAAGCTATTAGTCGCTTAGCTTTATTATGCTTGTTACGAGCTTTCTGTCTCATATCGCTGATCATGCCTAGCGCTCAGTTAGTACGGTTACTTGCCATTATTTGTTATAACCATAGGTCTGCAAATTCTGCTCATGTTCGGCCAGTGTCTGGGCAAAGACATGGCGGTT
>JBBQBY010000165.1:0-13205 GCA_038318235.1 Caldilineales bacterium | reverse complement strand
GGGCGTGAATGTCACTTCCTCCGCCCGTGACAGTGCCTCTCCCGATTAGGGAGAGGCACCATCCGTATACGAAATTTGTTTGAAGCTGGTGTTATTGATAACGACAAAAGTAGCTGAGACTAGATCCATCATGCAAGGCTTTTTCTTAGATCGAGATGGCGTGATCAATTGTGAACGGGCAGACTATGTGAAAACATGGGATGAGTTTATATTTTTGCCGGGCGCGTTGCCTGCCCTGCGCCGCCTTGCGACTTTAAATTTACCGATCTTGGTGATTAGTAACCAATCCGCGATTGGTCGCGGCTTAGTCGCCCGTAAAACAGTCGACGCCATTCATCAGCAAGCACAGGCAACGATTGAAGCGACTGGTGGAAGGGTGGACGGTTTTTTCGTTTGTCCACACCATCCCGATCTGCATTGTGCGTGCCGAAAACCACAACCGGGGTTGCTACAACAGGCGGCGGCCCAGTTTAAGCTAGATTTGGCCCAATGCCTCTTTATCGGTGATGCGATCACCGACTTTCAAGCAGCCCAAGCGGCTGGTTGTCAATCAATTTTAGTCAAGAGCGGGCGACAGGGTGCGCAATTGCAGCAATTGATGACCACAAATAATCCGACGCCCGTCGTAGCAGATCTGGCCGCGGCGGTCGAAATGATTCTAGCAATGAAGCAAAAAAACTATGTCTGATTACGAACAATTACTAGCCACCAACGTTTATCAAACATGTTGTCTGCACCTTGGCCTGGCCCAGGATCGCACAGTCATGTTGACTGGGGCGACACCTGCGCACCGCTGTTATGTACAATTACGGGCATTTGCACCTGATATGGACCACCAGGATAAATATTGCCTGGTCGATAATCATGTAAATTGTCCGTTCTACATGCCGAGCACGATGGCGCCGCCCATGCCTGAATTCACCCAAGCGGCGTCGGCAGCGATGTCGATTGTGCCCTTTCAAGCACCGACGCCCACAGCGTTGACGGCCCAACAGCTTCAATTATCTAGCCCGTTAGCGAGCACACGGCCCAGCTTTCGCCTGCCAGCTTGGTTTTCCAAGGCAGCTTTTGCGGTAGTGGGCTTGTTACTGGTGGTGCTGCTGGTTATATTTGCGCCTAAACTTTCGGCGCTTAGACGCGCCAGCCAGCCCGCGACTTCACACGCCCAAACCAGTCTGATCATCAATCAAGCGACGATTATAAGCACCACCGCGAGCATTGAGGCCAGTGCAACAATGACGCCAACATCGGTCAAAGCCGAGCTTATTTTGATCCCAACCGCGACGCCACCAACCACGGCGGTTCAATCTGATCGTTACGCGACGCCAACCCCGGAACCCGGTGGTCAGGTCTTGTATCTAAGCCCTAATAGTGGCAACGCGGGTTGGTGGGTGAGTAATGATCCTCGCCATGCTTATCTAGGGGATTCTTATCTATACGCCGGTGTATCTGATGGCGACACACGCATTTCCGCCATGCAATTCGATCTGAGCGGTGTGGCACGCGGTGCGCCTATGCGCCAGGTGGAATTTCGTCTGACTGGCTTGCGTGACGATGGTTTAACCAGCCAATCCAAAGGTTCCTGGTTAGTTCAACTAATCGCCGAGAAAGCCTTAAAAACATTGGGTGGGATCGATTTTTCAACAATGTATAGCGCGCCGTCATCGATCACACTGCAACCAGACCTAAAACCGAGCGATGTGACCATCGATAAAACGAACAGTTGGCTGTTGGATGCGAATGCCCTGCAATGGCTGAGCCAACAGCTACTCGACGGTGCAAAGACGATCACCGTGCGCATTCTGCCTTCCAGCGCGGGAACAGACGCCCTCTTTGCCTGGGACAGTGGTATGGGTTCAAAAACCAAGGGCAATGCTCCTGCACTTGTCATCAGCCTGGGGCCACCGCCGCCTACACCGCCGCCGCTGCCCACCCAGAATGTGGTCGTGGCCACGCTAACATCGGTGCCGGATAATGTGATGACGGTGGTGGCGCAAGACCAAACAGCCACCAGTGTCGCGCTCACGATTGGCACGTATACGCCGGAAGCCATTGATGTCGTGACGCCAACGCCATTTCCAGAGAATATCGAGACGGTGCAAGCCGTGGCGCAAGCGCAAGGGCAGCCAGCCGTGTTGCAGGAAACGCCGACGCCAGCCAATGCGGCAATCGCCACTGGCAACGCCGAATATGCCACCGCCGTTGCGCTGACAACCGGCACCTTTACGCCTGTGCCAACCGGCTATGTGACGCCGATGCTCATCTTCCCATCACCGCCCGCCGAAAATCTGGCGACAGAAGCCGCGCGAATTTCTCAAGCAACGGCCGCCGCCAATCAGGGTGGGGCAACAGCGACACCCTTGCCCTTCAACGCGGTGATGGCGCATTATGTATATGCAACGTCGGTGCCCGAAAATCAGGCGACGGCGGTGGCCCAAAACATTATTGCGACCGCTTTTGCCAAAGTGAACGGCACGCCCACACCATTGGCGTGGGGTGTCGCTGTGATTACGCCGGTGCCGACGCTCGCACCGCCAGATACGGCGACGGCGACGCCATTGCCATCCTTACAACCCGTGACGGACTTCACGCCCACGCCGACAGCCACACCATTGGCCGTGATGCCCGATCATATTCCAGATTATTACCATAATAAGATCTTGTTTAAAACGAATCGCAGCGGCACCGAAGAAGTTTATGCGCTTGACGTCGCCAGCGGTGAACTGTATCGAGTCAACGAACCCTGGGTTTATCCATTGGCGCAAAGCCGCTTGGGGCTTACCGCAGACGGCAAACAGGAAGCCCTGGTCAGACAAACTTCGACGGTGGAGAAAACGGCGGACGGCGAAAAAAATGTCACCGAGTCTTTTCAGATCTTCACCCACTCGCTTGAATATGACAAGAGCAAGCAGATTACGACCTATCAAGGCATCAGCTATGATCCGACCTGGTCGCCCAGAGGTGACCTGATTGCCTTTGTCAGCACGAACTCGGGCAACGATGAAATCTATACGGTGACGCCCGATGGCAGCACGTTGCAACAATTAACCTTTAATAAATTCGAGTGGGATAAACACCCGACTTGGAAGCCCGATGGCAGCCAGATTGCGTTCATGTCGAATCGCGAAACTGGGCGCCGGCAGATCTGGATTATGGACGCGGATGGCGCCAATCAACGTAATCTCAGCAGCGATGCCTATGAAGATTGGGATCCGATCTGGGTGCCCTAGTTGGTATGTCATAAAATTGTAGGGTGCCAACAGAAAAGGGTCGCTCGCCTGGCTAACTCAGCCAAGTATGGATTGAGTATTTATATATGTGGTGGACAAGCAGGAAGGGAAAATTATGAATAGTATAGATATCCGAGATTATTTACGGCCGTTGATGAAATGGTGGTGGTTATTAGCGGCGGCAACGCTGGTTGCGGCCCTTTCTAGCTTTGTCTATACATATTTGCAACCGGCCGTCTATGAGGCCCGCACGACCGTTAGCGTCGGCTCAACGATTAAGGATGCCAATCCCACCGGCAGCAATGTCTATCTGGCCCAACAGTTAGCTGAGGCCTATGCCGATATTGCTAATCGTGTCCCGATTCGGCAAAATACAATGGCCGCGCTGAAGTTAGAGTGGTTGCCCTATTATGTGGCCAACGTGATCCCGAATACGCCGATCATTGAATTCAAAGTGTATGACGAGGATCCCAACCGCTCTTATGTTGTTGCCAAAGAGTTGGTCAATCAACTGATCTTGCAAGGACCAGCCGGTCGCGAAGAGCAAAAACGGCAATCTTTCGTGGAAGAACAATTGACCAAACTAGAGACCAACATCAAACAGACGGAAGATGAAATCACGCAGAAACAAGAGGACCTGGGCAAGATCTTTAGTGCGCGCGAAATTAGCAACGTTCAGAATCAGATTGCCGCTTTACAGAACAAACAGACTACGCTGCAAGGCAACTATGCAGCCTTATTGGCCAATACCCAGCGGGGAGCCACCAATGCGCTCAATATCTTGGAGCCAGCTACGATCCCAACCGAGCCAACCGATTCGAATCTGCTGGTCAACGTCCTGATCGCCGCCATGATCGGCTTTACATTGGCCGCCGGTGGCGCCTATTTGATCGAGTATTTGGATGATTCGATTAAAGCCAGTGATGATATGCAAAAAACCGTGGGCACATCTCTGCTGAGTTCGATCCCGTTTATTGTGGGTAGCCCAGCCGGGAGTACAGACCCGGGAGATGATCGCTTGGTGATGTTACAAAATCATTCTGTGCCAGCCACCGAGGCCTATCGAGTGCTACGGACCAATTTGCAATTTGCGATGGTAGATCAGGCGCTTAAACTTTTGCTCGTGACCAGTCCATCCCCGATGGAAGGCAAATCGCTCACCGCCGCCAATCTAAGCGCGGCGCTGGCGCGCGCCGGCAAGCGTGTGGTGCTAGTGGATGTAGATTTGCACCGGCCAAGCCAGCATCGACTCTTCAAATTGGTCAACAATATGGGGCTCACGACAGCCTTGCTCGTCGAGGGCATCCCCCTCGAAAACCTGCTCCAGAAGACCGTGGTGCCCGGACTCCAGGTTATGGCAACGGGGCCTTTGCCACCGAATCCCGCCGAATTGCTCGGTTCGGGGCGCATGCAAGAGATTCTAACCAAGTTAACCGAGCATGCCGATATCGTCATTTTAGATAGCCCACCGCTGATGGCCGTGGCCGATGCCGTGATCCTTTCGACGATCACAGACGCGGTTTTGATGGTCGTGCGGTCAGGGAAGACACGGCGCGACCTCGCAAAACAGGCCTATGGCGCGTTGCAACAGGTGAAGGCGCGGGTGATCGGGGTTGTCTTAAATGGGGTTACCAAAAGCAAGGGTGGTGCGTACAATTACGGTTATTATAGCACCGGGGCTTACTCGTTGCCGGGGCCGGTTGCCCCGAGCAGTCATTCGCCTAAAGAAACACATGCACCTGCCAATCAAACCTTAATCGCCCAAATGCCCGCAGAGAAAATGCCGGTAGAGAAAATCGCCATCGCGCCTAAAACCGAACCAATTGGGCAGGCAATGGCGCCAAAACGCAACCCGCTGCTAGCGGCAAAACACAATATTTTCACGAATCATCACCAAGAAGGGCCATAGACTTGGGACGGGGTTGCCTTTGATCTGACATAAGTTTCTTTGTTCACACAGCAAAACCGCCAGCAGAAAGTCAAGCGCGGTGAGCAAAGAAACTTTGTCGCTCTGTCAAATAGCCGAGAATAGGGCAATTGCCTATTCCGTGATCAGGTTACTGCTCGTCGATGGACAGAGCGTCAATTCACGCTCGGTTAAATAAAAATTCTTAAAAACTGTTGGTCGTACTTCAAAGCTGACGAAAAATTGAGTTACCTTTCCTCGCAAAACAAGCTCCTTAATGATTTTACCTTCACAAGCCGGGACGCCGCCATAGGGGAAACTTGCTCTAACTTTATCGCCTAATTTCATAACCATCCTCTATTCATCAACTGTCACCAACTAATAGAGCGCTCAGATAAACATCCCACCATCTGTCATCCTGATGTGGCCCGCTGTAAAGCAGACCTGGCATCTAGAGCGTGTGATTTTTAAATGTTTTCTCTATCAGGTAAAGCCTTAGCCCATAGACATCACGGTGCTTTATATAAACTGCACCTACCATCATAGCGCTAATTGGGCGCTTTGGGAAAACGACCAGCGGCTTTTTCTACTTTACAGCAGAAGTTTACCCCTAATTGGACTTGGCTTTTTTCCCAGTCTTGGCCGCTTTGTCTTTGCGATCAGATTCAAGTTTAGCCTCTTTCTCCATTTGAGCCCACTCAGTATAATAGTCAGGCGATTCGTTAAGGTGGGTGCGGACGACTTTACCAATTAAGATTGGGTCATCACTCGCAAAACTTGTCACCGGGTTGTACGTGCCATCTTCAAGCTCGACATTCATGCCGATCCGAAATTGTTTGGCATCGAACTTTTCCCAATTGACACCCAATTTTTCGCCAATTTCTTTGGCTTCTGCTAATGTGAACTGTTTACGCTTTGCCTTTGCCATCTTATTTCTCCATTCAATGCGATTGTAGGCCAATCATTTTATAATGTTTCAGCCAGAACCGTATAGCTAGGCGCGATTTTAGAAAAAAACCAATCACCGACACGCCTGAACCGTTTGATCATTCCAACATTTGATCATTCCAACATTTGATCATTCCAACAAAGGTACGGACTGCCTATCAACTCAAATTTGCTTCTCTTGTCGACAAAGAGCATACGACCAGAGAAGGTCTTTATATTGGGGCTCTGCTCTTATAGAATGTACACCTGCACAATTTGCAAACGCAAAACGAAGACGCGCTGTTCCGTGGAAATCAATCTTACATCTAATGCCAACAAGCGATCTATTCAGCACCCATCAAGTTCAAATAATAGCGCTATAACAGGAGTTACGCAAGGTGAGCATATCCTGCTGGTCAGCATGATGCCAGCCAGATCAGTCGACAAAGCCAGCGGGGAAAATCACGGACCCTATTCTAAGCCAGTCATGTCAGCGAAGCTTGGATTAAAGAGGGACGCGTTGCGCAGACAGGTTTTATCCATACAACCCGCTGGCCGCTGGGCCAGGGGAATATTTTAGTAACGCATATTACGCAGAAACGCTAAAAACAGTTACAAAGCGACCGCAGAGGAATACGCTTCTACTGAAGCCGCGCTGACACAGAGCACACAAACAAAAAATGCAGAGCAAGTTTGTTTTTTCCTCGGTGTGCTCTGTGACTCCTCTGTGCGCTCTGTGTAACCGCTGTGGCTGCGTAACATACGTTCGTAACGTAAATGACGCTGTCGTCTGGCGAACAAGGTAGTGAGCGACTACCTTCTCACTATCGCCAACGACCAAGTCCATCCTGGAGCTTAGCCAGTTGGATCGCGACCTCGCTGTATTCATGTTCGCCGGTGTGATGTTCAACTGACCACGCGCCCTGATAGCCGGTGTCACGCAGCAGTTGCATGCTCGCTTCCAGACCATCCTCGATAATCTCCCAGGCAAAGTGCGTGTGCATGGCCCAAGGCGCCATCACCGCATCCCCGGCATCGCCACGGAAGTGTAGGAGCACGCCAAAGCCCGGATGATTGACCGCTTTGCAAAGATTTTGCATGTTTTCCGGCACCAATTCCGCGCCCCAATGATTTTCCGGACCAACGCGGTAGCCATGTTCGTGAGCGCGCTGTGCATATTCTTGATAATGGCGGGCGATCCAATCGAACTGCTCGTTGGTGAAGGTATCCTCGCGCACACCAGCGTCAATCCGAATCGTCTGCGCCCCCAGCACCTCGGCCACGTGCAAGTACTGCAAGGCATCCTTGTAGTGTTGCTTGCGCACCGCCGGCTCATCCTCCCAGAGGTGCGGCCCATCCACACACAAATTCACCAAAGTCAAGTCGCGCTCAACCAACGCCTGCTTCACCTTAACCAGATAATCATCTTCCGTGCTGATCAGCATCCCGTTCCAGATATCGGCCGTGCGCAAATCGTAGCGATAGCGGCAACTCTCCAGATATCCAAACAGATCAATTTTGCCGGCGCGCAACAGGCCATAAAACGAGTATGATGCGATGGCTACGTTCATTTTATCCTCTTTTCTCGATTGATCATTGCTATACCAAAGTTAAAGATTTACCCCCGCCTAAGCTCACCTGACCAGGCGGAGGAACTAATCTTTCGTATATCCGTGACGGTTCACTCCCTTATCAGGCTTCGACGTGAGCGACTCGACATATCGACTGAGCTCGCCGAACGTCAGCTCACCGCCCGTGTCCTGAGCGTTCGCGCCCAATGGGCACCCGGCTCACGCCCAGGCATGGGCGCCGTGCTGCACCTGGCCGCATTCTTTCGCAGCCCAGACGAAGCCCAGGTGCGTGCGACGAATGACGAAGGCACGCTTGCGCTAGCCCAGGCGGCGATCCAGGCGGGCGTCCAACGTTTTATCTTCACCAGCACCAGTCTCGTCTACAGTACCAAGCCCGGTCACCTTGCCCAAGAAGACGACACAGTGCAACCTACCCAAGCTTATCCCGCCAGCAAAGTAGCGGCCGAGCGGGCCTTGCTAGCGCTGAACCAGAACGCAAACCTGGGTCTGCGCATCTTACGGCTGGCGTTCGTCTATGGCGAGGGAGACCCACATCTGGAAGAGGGGTTGGCTTGGTTCCGCAACTGACATCCAGCCACACGTTTTCAAATGGGGTACACCACGCCGATGTCAGCCAGGCGCTGCTGCTGGCCGTAGATTCACCAACGGGCAACGGGCGCATCTATAATGTCGCGGATGATGAGCCGGTGGTAGCAGGCGAGTTGCTACATTTCTTTGGCCAGCCCATCCCCGCCGACGCCACGCAACGCCCATTAGAGAACAGTTGGGCCGGGCTAGTTGATACGGCGCGCATTAAGGCGGAATTGGGTTTCTGCCCCCTCTATCCTTCCTTCAATGCCGCCAGGGATGCTCGGGTGCTCTAACAGAGATTCGTAGGCCCCAAATGGTTCCCGTGCCTGCTGTGACCGTTGTACATACAAGGCGCAGCAAGCAGCGCCTCTACAAATATGTCGCGCCATCGAGGGCAACGCCTTGTTCCTCGGCGCGTTGCCAGGCGACCACGGCTTGATAAGCCACGTCACCGCCAAAGAGATCTAAGGCGCTGCCAATGCTCAGATCGACGCGCCCGCGCCCATGATGTTTGACCAAATCCAAATCGCTCAGGGCACGGGCGCCACCAGCATAGGTAACCGGACAAGGTGACCATTCGCCCAACAGTTCGACCAACGTGGTGTCAATCCCTAACCTTTGCCCTTCACCATCGACGCCATGCACCAAAAATTCAGCGCAGTGTTCACCAAGTTGGGCCAGCGTTTCCTGGCTGATGGCGACATCGGTAAAGCGCTGCCAGCGATCGGTAACCACCCAATAGGTGCCATTGCGCTTGCGGCAGCTCAGATCAAGTACCAGGCGTTGTCGCCCTACTACCGCGACTAAAGCGGCCAACCGGTCTGCGTCAATTTGGCCATCGCGAAAGACATACGAGGTGACAATCACATGGCTGGCGCCCGCATCCAGGTATTCCAGCGCATTATCGGGGGTGATGCCCCCACCCATTTGCATGCCACCAGGAAAGGCTTGCAAAGCCGTTAGCGCGGCCGCTCGATTGCCCGGCCCCAACGCAATCACATGGCCGCCCGGCAACTGATCGGCTTGATAGGCGCGCGCAAAGACAGCGGACGATTGATCGGTTTCAAAATTGGTCACCGTGCCGGCCGCATCATCGCGCAACGATCCGCCGATAATTTGGACCACACGGCCCCCACGCAAATCAATACAAGGGCGGAACCGCATACTGACGATCTTCTTTCTGTGAATATTATTTCTGATTTTAAAATAGTTTCTCAATCTAACCAATCGACGCAGCAGGGACAGCCTGAGCGGCCTGGACGATCAGCGCGGTGGCGACAGGCAGTGGGAGCCGCGCGGTGTCGATCATTAGATGATAGTGGCGCGCATTCTTCCAATCGATACCACTGAAAAAATGGCGAAACCAGTTTTTGCGCTGCTCATCCACTTGTTCCACCAGGCGCAGGGCCGTCTCTATGTTGGGTAATGACCGGCGCTGTTGCACGCGCAAGGCGCGCACTTGCGGCGGGGCATAAAGTAGAACATGCAAAGCGCCTGGATAATCTTTAAGCACAATCTGCGCGCCACGCCCGAAAAAGACCCCGCTGTTTGGTTCGGATAGCCGTTTCAGCGCCGCCGTCATCTGCTGAATAAACTGCGCTTCGTTCATCGCGCCCGCGACACCGCGTTGAGCCGCAAACATGGCGCGCATTTCGTCGCTGACACCGATCGGTTTGGCCAGTAAACGTTCCTCGACCTTCATAATTACTTCTACAGGTACACTAAGATGTTGAGCCATCTCGGCTGGTACTTGTTTGTCCACTAAGCTAACGCCGAGTTGGGTTGCCACAGCTTCAGCAATCTGCGCGCCATTCGAGCCGATCTCGCGTGATATGGTGACGATGGTCATCGTATCCCTCCGCTTGAACCATTCCGAAACGCCGACAAAAATTTCGGCAAAGCTGCCTGTTCGGCCAGGGGTTCACTCAATTAGTTTTACGTCGTCGGGCTGTCAGACCAGATTATAGCACAAAATTTGTGGGATCGAAATGCGGGGAAATTGCGCCGGGGGCGGACAGAAAGCGGCTGATTGGTGGTCATCCGCCTTCCGGGAAGGGTATTTTCGACCAGTTACTCAGCGAATCAAGCCTTCCCGGAAGGTTGTTCGTCGCACGCCCTAGCGACCCCTCCACAGACAAGGTTGTTAGTCGCACCTTTTACTCACCACCCCACAGACAAGAACCGGTGGCATCCCCACTTGCCCGAACGGGAACGGTCAAATGCTGGCATTGACAACTTTATCCTGTTACGACGGCCAATGGTGGCCCGACCAACGCCATGCCATGCGCGCGCCACAACGCCGGATCTTGCGGCGGCATGGCGTTGGCCTTGGTCACTTCGCGAAAAAACGCTTCCATTTTGCCCGCCGGCGTAAAAGTGATCAGGATCCGGCCACGGGTCTCACCCACATGCGCCCAGACATGCGGCACCTGGCGCGGCGCGAGCAGTGAGTCGCCCGGTTGTAGCTTGAATTTCTCGGCGCCTACCTCCACAATAAATTCACCCTCTAGCGCATAGAACCACTCGTCTTGGTCGTAATGCAGATGGCGCGCCGGACCGCCCTTGGCGTGGAAGATATTCTCCAATACCAAGAGACCGTCGCCATCCTGTGGGACAACCTTGAAATCAATCACACTGATGCCCAGGCCGCGATATTCGGCGAAACGATCTTCACCAGCCGCAACCCAAAGGGCCGAAGCGCTATCCTTTGCCGATAATGTAGACTCGGTCATGTCATGCCCCTTTGTTTGTGGAGAGATGTCGATTACCCACGCCAGCGTGGCCGACTCAATCATCAGCAAAATTTGTTGTGTTATACTAAAATCAGAATGAAATCCGGAGTTTTACCCCCTCCTAACCAAACGAGGGGAGGAACTGATCCTTCCTCTACCTTGTGACGGTTCCCTCCCTGTTTGGGGCGCGCGCCTGAGAGGCAACCGCCTTTGGGCGCGGGTGGGGTAAAAACTCTGTATAGTGACATTTGTCACTATTCCCGATTTCAAATTGAACTCAGTATAGTTTGGTGAGTTCAACTTCGGTTTGCTCGCTCATAGGCGGGTTCCGTACCGATGACAGATCGTCCAAAGAGTATCAGTAGACAATGCTCATCCATTATCCTTGATCAAAGATGCCCACATCGCATGTTGGACTTCATCAATCTCTTCTGCCGATGGCGCAGGGCCTAAATCGGCCAGCAATCCACGTAATGGCTTATGCGGCAACGTGGCAGAGGCGGCTTCGACTTGCTCAAGCAACGGCTCGACCCTAGACGCAAGGCGGACAACCAAGCAGGCTTGATCAATTGGCTGTAGCCTTTGCGCCAAAGCAAACACTTGTTCAAAGGTAATCTCATTGGCAGGCGTTGTCGTGAAACTCATTTTCATTCCCTTCGGTTCGTTGGCGCTATTGTATCATAAGCCGCCGGTTACATCTTTAAATCGTTGCGAACCAGCTAGGATCAAGCACGATCTGCTCGATTTCAACTTTTTTCGTTTGCACGCCAAGACTCAACTCTTTCAATTTATTGACTAACTGATCGCCATCCACCAGGTCAATTGCGGGCGCGCCATCGCGCGTAGCCTCTTTGACAGCATCTTTTGTAAAATTACCGGTAGTGACAAAGAGACCTTTATCGGCCCGCCCCACCATTGCGCCGCGAAAATCACGAATTTGGCTGGCTGTAACGGAACCGCTATAGCGCTTACATTGGAAAATGACATGAAAACTCAACAATCCACCAAGCCGCATAATCCCTTTGCCATCGATCCCGCCATCCCCGCTTTGGCCAGTCACTTCTACTTGGATGAAGCCCGACTCTCTCAGTAGCCGTTGAATAAGTCGCTCGAAGGCTTTCGGCTCCATCTTCAACAAGATGCCCAATAGCTCATCTTGCCAAGATAATTCTGTAACTACAGGCTCAGGGGATAATATTTCGTCATCAGGAGAAATCTTGCGCTGCTTCGCCTCATCCTGCACATACCGCTTGACAGCACTTATATCAACTTTCTCAAGCTGTCGGCCTTTTGCTGTCAAGGCCCAGATCCCTCGGCTAGAATTCTCTAAAATGCCGTACTTCTTTAGATAGGTGCGCGACCACGCAAGCCGATACTCCACCTCAGTTTGTCCACCACGTTCTGGGTTGTGAAGTAGATCCAGTTGTTCATTCGTCAGTCCAGCCAGTTCGGTGACTTTAGTGTAGATCTCTTCGATAGTGCCAGAACCGCCCAGCGTGCGCAAAACCTGCAAGGTTGGGTTCATCAGTTGATCATACGTTGGTACTTTAGTCATATTGAGGTTAAATCAGCATATTAATGTTGAGTCTTTTGGTATTTTATAACCATTACAAGTTGCTTGCCACCGAACCCTAAATTCGGAGGACAAAGCGATAGGGTTAATCACGCGCCAGATGCATCACATACGACAACTCATTAGGTCTATTAGATTTTAACTCTGCTGCGGCTATTTCACTTCGATTATCTGTGATAGATCTAAATTTGAAATACCCTTGAAATAAATAGCAATGTTTGTCTGATTCTCTAAGGAAAACTGGGAATCTGTTCTCTGGCTGTCGTGCCAGTAGTTCTGCCTTTGCCTTAACTTGAGGCAGCTTTCCTACCTGAATTATATTGGGTGCATCGGGGTTTAGTTCCAAGGAAAAGCAACCAGCAAGAATATATTTGTTTTTCTGCGGCAAGTAAGTCTGAAGCTCGCCACCAACCATTTTTTGGATTTTAGCTCTTGTATATAATTCTGTATATGAAATGTCAATTTGAGACATTAATTTCTCCTCGAATATTTAATATAGATTGTACCCATTCTAGTACAGCGTTGGCTAAATTATGCGGGTAATTCGTAGGTCAGCGCTTGCAGCGTGACGATCTGTGGTAACCCGGGCCTGTGAGATATAACCATCTCTGTCACGCTGGAAGCGCTGACCTACGGTTAAACTATCGAAACTTAGGCAACGGTCTACTAGTACAG
>JBBQBY010000164.1:0-13207 GCA_038318235.1 Caldilineales bacterium | reverse complement strand
TACATGGCATACCAGCGGCAAGGGACTTACGCTGATGGAGTTTGAACTTTCACGCAACATTGCGATTGGGCAATACATTCCGACCAATTCGATCGTGCATCGGTTGGACCCGCGCGCCAAGATTTTGTGTACCTTCTTTTTGCTGATCGCCGTGTCGATCTCGCGTTCGGTGATAATCAGCCTGCTCTTGCTTGGCACGATCATGCTGATTACCAGACTAGCTCGCCTGCCTTTTCATTATATTTTGCGCGGCATCTTGCGGAGCTTCCCCTTACTAATTTTCTTTCTGGCGCTGGCGCTGCTCTATATTGGTTGGCAATCGCCGGATGGGCGTGTCTATTTTGAATGGTACTTTATCCGCATTACCCGCGGTGCGTTGCAGGCGATTGCACTTAGTTTGCTGCGCCTCTTCGCTTTTGTTTTTCTCGTAAGTTTGCCATCGTTGACCACAACGATCAGCCAACTCACGCATGGCCTCGAAATTATGTTACAACCGTTCCAACGTTTTGGTGTGCCTGCGCATGAGATTGCGCTGGTCAACATGATCGCCTTGCGCTTTGTGCCCACGTTGGCCGAAGAATTGGAGCAGGTGATGAAGGCGCAAGCCAGTCGTTGTGGCGAAATTGGGCAACTCAGTCTTCGCCGCCCGGTGCAGATTGCGCGCGCGTTGCTGCCGTTGGTGGTCCCGTTGTTTGTCAATGCCTTTCGGCGCGCCGAACAGCTTGCTGTTGCGATGGAAGCCCGTGGCTATATTGGCGGGGCAGGCCGCACCAAGTTTATTACGCTCAAGGGCACAGGGTTGGATATTATAGTCACACTGGGCATGCTGGTGCTTTGTGTAGCGATTTTACTCACACCGTGGCCCGCCCTCCATACGCTATTCCCTGGCCTATGAGGAGCAGATTTTTCAACGCTATTCTCATCATGAATTCGCCATAGGAGGCAACCTAAATGGACAATCAAAGTTTTAACACCCGCCGTCTGGTGATTACGGCCATGCTGATTGCGGTCAGCATTGTGCTTTCCATCCCGATTGGCGCCGGACCGATCACCAGTCTAGGTTTTATTACACTCGGGCCGGCCATCGCTTTTACCTTTATGCATGTGCCAGCGATTATTGGCGCAGTGATGGAAGGACCATTGGTCGGGGCGATTGTCGGCTTTGCCTTCGGCGCGTTCAGCTTATTTCTGGCTGGTCAGCAACCGGCAGGCAGTGGCAACGCGATCTTCGTGGACCCGGTCATTTCTATTCTGCCCCGCTTGTTTATCGGGCCGGTAGCCTGGCTGGTCTATAGTGCCTTGAAAAATGCGGGCATAACCCCGCGCCTGATCGGGGCGGCGATCGCGGGCACCTTAACCAATACGATCCTGGTGATCGGCGCGATTGCACTGCGGTTACATGTGCCTTTCTTGGCGACCTTAGCGAGTGTCGCCGTCAATTCTGTGCTCGAAATAATCGTTGCCTCGGTGATCGTCGTCGCCGTGGTCAGTGCGCTGCGCGGGTATCGCAGTGGGCGTGCTGGCTCGACGGTTTGATTCGTTCTTTGCGCCTTTGCGCGCGTAAGTTTTAAATAGTACAATCTTTGCATGAAACTATTGACTTATAATATCCACGGCTGGCGCACGACAGATGGGCGGCCAAATTTGAACTGCATCGCCAAGGTGATTGAAGCTTCGCAGGCCGACATAGTTGGCCTGAATGAAGTCTATTATCCGCGGGTTGTCGAGGGCGCCGATCAACCAGCCTTGGCAGCGTTGGCCCAAAAATTAGGCATGCACTATGTCTTTGGCCCTTGCCTCCGCTGGCCCGCCCAAGACGACATGCCCGCCAATGCTTATGGCAATGCGCTCTTAAGCCGCTGGCCGATTATTGCCAGTGCTTCTCATCTGCTGACGCCGAAAGAAGAAGACGGCCAGCATATCCTGGCCGACAAAGAAGAGCGCGGGCTGCTTGAAGGGCGTATTCTGCTGCCTAACCACGACACTTTCACGGTCTACGTCACACATTTGGATCATACGGACGAAGAGGCGCGCCTGGTGCAATTGCGGGTTGCCCGCACCTGGTTGACCCGTGATCGCAACCGTCCCCATGTGGTCATGGGTGATTTTAATGCGCTTAGCTTGTGGGATTTCGTCGGACGCCAAAGCGCATTCGCAGCGATAGCGCAACATGCCAAAGGCAACAATTTAACGGCCCGAGAAAAAGGCCCGCGCGTGATTGCCCAGATGGAAAAAGCGGGTTATACTGACACCTACCAACACTTCGGCATAGCAGGCCAGTCCTCTTTTATGCCTTCTGAACAACCGATCCGCATTGATTATATCTTCGCCAGCCAGTCATTGTTTCCGGCTGTAAAATCCTGCGCGATCTGGCAGGAGCCAGCCGGCCAAGAGGCGTCGGATCATCGCCCGGTGTTGGTTGAGCTTGCCTAAACGCTAACTCGACTGGGCAATCTAGGCTCATGTCAGAATGAAAAGCGGCGTTTTGTCGGCTGGCGAGCCCAGACCCCCACCTAACCTCCCCCTGCTGGGGAGGAACGGATGCTTCGTCGGCCCCGTGACGGTTCCCTCCCTTGCCAAGGGAGGGCGCGGGTGGGGTTAATCTCCGCTTTTCATATTGAACTCAGTATAGGCTTCTCGTTATTCTACTCAGACTCACGATCAATTATTCATTCCCTTACTCTTTCTATTATGCCGCTACCTATTGTCTACAACCCAGATTACGTCGCGCCTTTACCGCCTGAACATCGTTTCCCGATGCCAAAATTTGGCAAAATCTACGAAATTCTCGTGCGCGATGGCATTGCCGGCCTCGATCAATTTCATTGTCCAGAGCGGCCACCGCAAGCATGGCTTGAATTAGTGCATGCGCCCGCGTACGTAGAAGCTTATTGCACAGGCACGCTGGATGCGCGCGCCATGCGTCGGATTGGGTTTCCGTGGAGTGAAGCGCTGGTAAATCGCACCTGTACCGCCGTGGGTGGCACCGTTTTGACGGCGCAATTGGCGGTGCAATATGGCCTGGCCTGCAACACCGCGGGCGGCACCCATCATGCCTTTCGCGACTTTGGCTCAGGTTTTTGCATTTTTAACGATTTGGCCGTGGCCGCACGCATGCTGCAACAACAGGGTTTGGCGCAGCGCATTCTGATCGTCGATCTAGATGTACACCAGGGGGATGGCACGGCGGCGATCTTCCAGGATGACGCCAGTGTCTTTACTTTTTCGATGCATTGCGACAACAATTTCCCGTTTCACAAACAGCAAAGCGATCTAGATGTCGCCCTGCCGGCTGGTTTGGAAGATGACGCCTATCTCCAAACGTTGGCCACCCACTTGACCGATCTGCTCAGCCAGATCAAGCCAGATTTCGTTTTCTATGACGGCGGCGTCGACCCGCATGTCGAAGATCTGCTGGGTAAACTTGGGCTGACGGATGAGGGCCTTTACGCGCGCGATCGCCTGGTCTTGAGCGCCTGTATCGAACGGAGAATTCCCGTGGCATGTGTGATTGGGGGCGGCTATCAGAAAGATGTCGACCGCCTGGCGCGCCGTCATTGTATTGTGCATCGCGCGGCAAGCGATCTGTTTCAACAATACAAGCTGTAAACGTCCGTCCACGCTGGTTCAGCCACCATTCACAGAGCTGATGTCGCCCAAAGGAATAACCCTTGGGGGCAAATTAGACTATACTCGTGAAGGGCATAAATGATAATTGTGACCAGAGATAAAATGGTAGAAATCGTTATCATCTATGGCCTTGCTCAGTATACCTCACCAATCATTTCACTCAGATACCCCGGCAAGGGTTAGCGGCAGGTCAAAATAGAACGCAAGACCAGGATTTTGGAAAGTGATAATGTCGGCGATCGCGCCTGCCGTTATCGTGAGAACTTGGATGCGATAGACGTGATAATCGGGTCTGCGTCGCCAGCACCGACTTTATGATGGCAGAAGTTTTCAGCGGTCTCATGTTGCCGATGATTGCCGGATCGCTGCCCGACTTTGGCCCCACCTTCGAGCGCTATGCGGCCGATTTGAAGCGTGAAGCAGAAAAGTCAAGCAAGGGTTAATCGGCGGCTTTTTAGGTAGGCATCAACGTGGATGCCTGCTTCATAGCGGCGGATCAAACCGGCCATCAGCGGCAGTCCAGCCACCATCCACATAGAAGACGGAGCCCGTGACAAAAGAACTGGCCGCCGAGGCCAGATAGATCACCGCGCCGACCATTTCACTCGGTTGCGCCCAGCGTTTCAAAATACTCTTATCGGCATAGGCTTGATACCAAGCTGGGTTGCTTTTAATCTGCACCGTCAGGGGTGTTTCGACAACGCCGGGTGCAATCGCGTTGGCGCGCACGCCTTGCGGTCCCAGTTCGGCGGCCAGCGCCCGCACCATCTGCACAACCCCCGCCTTGGTCGCCGCATAGACACTTTGGCCCGGCTCCACCACTTGACCGCGAATGCTGGAAAACACGATGATGCTGCCCCGGTTCTGCTGCGCCATTATCTTGCCGACTTCGCGGAGCAACAGGAAAGTGCCGCGCAAATTTAAGTTGACCACGCGGTCAAATTCCTCATCGCTAATCTGCAACAAGGGCTTGCGGACATTGATGCTGGGCGTGCAGACCAACACATCCACCCCGCCAATTTGCGCCAATGCCGCCCGGATCGCCGCACTATCCCGCATGTCGAGCAGTAGAGGGCTGGCCTTACCGCCGGCCTGTTGGATCAGATCGACCGTCGCCTGCGCATCGCTCAACTTTAGATCAGCGCAGACAACTTGGGCCCCGAAAGCCGCTAATCCACTGGCCGACGCCTGCCCAATGCCACTACCCGCACCGACGACCAAGGCGGTTTGGCCCCCCAGTTCAAACATGGTACGATAGTCCACCATGCCAAGCTCCTTTCCTTGATAATTTATACTTTGATAGATTTCACAGCTTGCTCGCTATCTTATCATAAACCTAACCCATCCAATACTAATCCATCCAATATTAGTCCATCCAATACTAATCCATCCAATAGTCGTTCACAAGCTCGTCCCCAATCTGGCAGTTCGGTCTTCCACAATCGCTGATTCGTGCCATTTCCAGGCGTAAGCTTTTGTTCAATTGCAAATCTGAGCGTAACTAGCCTACGGAGCGTAACGTATACTAGATGGTAGAGTTTCAATCGTTTGCTTCCACGTTCATAGTATCATCACCGTGGCTTAATATACACAGTAAATACTATAGCTAACCGTAAGTCATATTCGTACCGGCTTTTTGCGAAATGGATATGAATCTACTACAATGGCAAATGATGAGCATTTTGGTAAGAGAAATCGAACCGAGAATCCAGATATAATATCGCTAAATAGTGTTGCTCATCGCGGTTCAAACTACAAGGAATAGCTTAATTATGCGTCCACAAAGGTTGTCAATCTATCATCTATCGCCCATTATTCTCTGTGCATTATCGCTTCTGATCCTAGCGGCCTGTCAAGTACCGACACCAATGCCCGTGGTGCTTGCGCCAGCGACCGCCGCCGCGACAACGGCCACTGCGCCTACGGCAACGAGCAATGCACAAGCTGCCGCGCCAGCGAAGTTGTCGATCCCGGCACTAAGCCTAGAAATGCCCATTGTCCCGATGAGTTGGGAAGTGATCGAAGCCAATGGCCAACGCACCACAAAATGGATTGTGCCGAAAGACGCGATTGGTTGGCATGTCAATAGCGCTGGGGCTGGCGCCAATGGCAACACAATTCTCTCTGGCCATCAAGCGCAGGGTGAAGCACTTTTTGCCCCATTGGCGACCGGGGAAATTGTCGTCGGGCAGGAGATTATCTTAACCGATGCCAAGGGCGCGACCTTTACGTATCGGGTCAGCGAAGTGACTGAGCCGATTGCCTTGACCGGTGCTTCGCAGACAGAAATGGATCAGGCCGCTGGCTACGTCAAACCGAGTACGACACCGAAACTGACCTTGATCACCGGCTGGCCCGATTTCACAACCACCCATCGCATCTTCGCGGTGGCCGATCTCGTGAAGTAGCCAAATAAGCCGCCATGGATAACCAGACTGTGAACGCCGATTTGCTCTGTTCGATTATTGTACCGGTCTATAACGGGGCAATGACGATCACGCGCTGTCTGGATGCACTCGCAAAACAAAATATAGACCCCACTTACTATGAAATCATCGTTATCGATGATGGTTCCCAGGACGAGACGCCAATCGTTGTCAACGGTTGGATCGCCAATCATCCACAACACCAAGCGCAGTTTGTACACCAAGCCAATGCCGGCCCGGCAGCCGCCCGCAATCATGGAGCAAAAATCGCGCAGGCGGCTCTGCTCCTCTTTACGGATGCCGATTGTGCCCCATTGCCCAATTGGATCGAGGCGCTCACGACAGTTTTCCAAGATATCAGCGTAATGGGTGCGAAAGGCGCTTATCTAAGCACACAATCTGCCCTGGCGCCGCGTTTTGTACAGGCCGAGTATGAAGATCGGTATGACCGCATGCGTAACCAACCGCAGATTGATTTTATTGATACCTATTCGGCCGCTTATCGACGGGCAGTTTTTCTAGAAAATAACGGTTTTGATGTCATTTTTACCACCGCTTCCGTCGAAGATCAGGAATTGAGTTTCCGCCTGGCCCAAAAAGGCTACCGGTTGGTGTTTGTGCCCCAGGCACAGGTGTTGCATCTACACGACAGTAATCTGTGGGAATATGGACGCCGTAAGTATTACATTGGCTACTGGAAAGCCTTGCTAACCCGCTGGCATCCTGAACGCATGGTGCAAGATAGCCATACGCCGCAAGTGCTAAAGGTGCAGATTGTACTGCTGGCGTTATTGATTGGTAGCTTAGCGTTGGGTTTGGTCGGGCTATTCTGGCCACCGCTGGAGTGGGCATGGCTTTTGATTGGTTTGCTAATCCTTGGTTTTGTGACGACCACCTTGCCTTTTCTAGGTAAATTGGCCCAAAAGTCGTGGACATTAGCGTTGCTTGGGCCTGTGATGCTGGCGGTGCGCGCCCTCACACTGGGGAGTGGCTTTCTGTTTGGCACGATTCACTTTGCCGGTACCGTACCTGGATCACGTCAACCGATGATCCCCGGTTGGCAGCGGCTGATCAAACGTCTGATCGATATCGGTGGCGCGCTAGTTGGTCTTGGCCTATCCATTCCCTTCGTCGCGATGGCGGCGCTGGCAATTAAATTAGATTCGCCAGGGCCGATCTTTTATTGGCAAGTGCGGGTTGGTGAAAATGGGCGACCTTTTCGGATTGTGAAGCTGCGCAGTATGGTCAATAATGCCGAAGAGCGCCTGGCCGACTTAATCAAGATCGATGAATTACCCGAACCCGTCTACAAAATTACCAACGATCCGCGCATTACGCGGGTGGGCAAAGTGTTGCGGCGCACTAGCTTGGATGAAGCCCCACAATTTTATAATGTGTTGATGGGCGAAATGAGTTTGGTGGGGCCACGACCAGAAGAAGTCCAAATTGTTGCTTTATATCGCGATCGAGAGCGCCGGCGTCTGGCTGTCAAACCAGGCTTAACCGGCCCAATGCAGGTCAATGGGCGCGGCAATCTGAATCTAGCCGATCGTCTCAGCCTGGAATTAGAGTACATTGACAATTACAGCTTGCTACGTGATCTTCAAATTCTCCTTCGCACCGTTCCCGCCATTTTGCGGGGCCATGGCGCCTATTGATTAGCCAGAAAATAGCGCGTCCATGCAGATGCGAGCCAACCGCTCAGTTCAAGCACACAACACCTTTTCAATTTGCCTGCTGGAATTGCCTTATCTTTATTTTTACGAATGGATGATAACTATGAAAAATCAACCTAAGTTTTTTGGCAAAGTAATTAACATGGCACGGCGCTACTGGATCAGTAGTGTAGCCTTGCTGCTCATTGCGCTCGTACTCTTTAAGGGGTCACCCACGTGGGCCGCGCCGGTTAATCAAACTGTGCCAGGGCCAACAGCGACCAAGGCAGCGACATCGGTGCCAAAGGCCACGAATACACCGAAATCGGACAACAATGATAATAACGGCAACAATAATCAACAGGCAGCCACGCCAATTCCAGCCGCGCCCACCCCAGTGCCCGCGGCGCCAGCGCCTGGTGATGGCCCAACGGGGGTTGTAATTGTTGATCGATTGAACGTGCGCCAGGGGCCAGGCACGAATTTTGCCATCGTTGGCAAGGCGGGACGCGGCCAGACTTTGCGCATCCTCAACCGCAATGCGGCCGGCGATTGGTGGCGTGTTTGTTGTACAGAAGGCGACAACCAGGAAGGTTGGGTAAGTACGAACTTGGTACAGCCCAACTTTGACGCCGCCCAGACGAATGACTTGGTGCCCTTAGTAGCAGATGGATCGGCGGCCCCCACGGCGCAGGCCACTGCCACCCAAATTGTCACACCGACGGTGACCACGGCCATTACAACCACAGCCACGGTCACAGAAAGCACCATTGTGAGCGCAGCCGCCGCGGTAACCGACACCGCCGAGCTGACAGAAACGACACCGACCACCAGCCCGTTGCTACTGATGATGCAACAAACGCCTGCCCTGATCTGGCAGGGCAGTGAGTTTTCAATCGATTTCATCATTACCAATACCAGCAGTGTCGCCGTGACAAATTTGGAACTGCGCGATGAATTGCCAACAGAATTGAAATTTGTTGCCGCCACCCCAGGCAGTGACGGCAAAGTTGTGCCGCAGAGCAATGTCGCTGGCAAACATGTGTTAGATGTGCAATGGCCAGAATTAGCCCCCGGCGCGGTTGTCACCGCCACCGTCCAGTTGGAAATGTCAGCCGATCTGCCGGATGGGAGCGTGATTGATAACCTCGCCGTGGCCGTTGGTGAAAATATCGAAAGCAATACCGCAGGGGTAAGTTTAGGTCTGCCACCTGCCACCTTGCCGGATTTTCAATAGCTAAGCCCGACCCCACCCCAGCCCTCCCCTGTAGGGGAGGGGACAGATCAGGGACACACGATGTAACTCGTTCTATCCCGTAACGGCTCCCTCCCTGTAGGGGAGGGCTGGGGTGGGGTCCATCTTCAATCTTTATCTGTGACGAATGAAAGTTCGCACTCCACTTATCGCGTACGCATGTGGCATTAAATCGCCCGACGCTCACTTTTTTTCATAAACAGCAAGCCCTGGGGACTGGTGTGCTCACTGCCGCCTTATCCACGGGGCTTGCTTTTGCGCTCTATATTTGGACGGCGGCACCGGACGTTACTTGGGCTCATCAAGGAGCCGATGGCGCCGAACTGTTAGCGGCCGCGGTGAGTAATGGTGTGCCCCATCCCCCCGGCTATCCGCTCTATATGTGGCTTTTACAGGGCTGGTTGCGTTTCAGCCAACTGGGCTTGGGGACTGGCGATTTGGCCTGGCGCGGCGCTCTATTCAGCACAATTTGCGCGGCTTTAAGCGTGGGCGTCACGGTTGTGATTGCTGGTCATTTATTGCGCGATCAACCAGGACAGTGGCTGTGGGCAACAAGCGCTGGGCTGGCTTGGGCGATCAGTCCGCTGCTTTGGAGCCAGGCGGTGATCACCGAAGTCTACGCCTTGCATGCCCTCTTTATCACCTTATTGGGTTGGGTGATCTTGGTTAAAGGGGGACGCTTTGTCTATTTGGTCCCGATCGTTGCCTTGGGCGTGGCGCATCATCTGACTTTCGTCTTATTATTGCCAGCGGTGCTCTACTTTGTGTGGGTCAGCCGCGGCGGTACGTTGCGCCAGTTGGGGCAGACGGTTGGCGCATTAACGCTGGGTGGTATCCTCGGCTTGACATTTTATCTGCGCATTCCGCTGGTAGCGGCAGGCAGTGTGGCTGGCCCGCCCCCAGTGAACTGGGGTTATGCCGATAATTTAGCCGGTTTTTGGTGGCTCGTTAGCGGCGCGGCCTATCGCAGTTATCTCTTCAGCGCACCATCATCCACCATGTTGAGCCGAGTGGCGAGTTGGGCTTACACGGTGACCAGTCAATACACGGTGGTGGGTTTGGGGTTGGCCTTGATCGGTCTTAACAATTGGGATCGCAGCAAGCCACACCTGCGCAACCTCAGCCTACTCTGGGTGGTGCCGATTAGCATTTATGCGATTGGCTATTACACTCGTGACAGTGATATTTATTTGCTACCAGTCGGTTGGATGGTTGCCCTGTGGCTGGCCACAGGATTGGCCGATGTCGATCGTTGGCTACAAATTCGTTGGCCAGTTCGATCAAGGCCAACCGTGATGGCGATTGTTCTGGCGATTGGTTTGGTGGTGCTGGGTGGTACGCGGTTGCCAACGCTCTCATTACGCCATGATCACGAAGCACGCCAATTTTTAGATAATTCGATGGCCGTGTTGCCCCCCAACAGTATTGTCATCAGCCGCGAAGACAATGATACGTTCGCCCTCTGGTATGGGGCATGGGCGAGCGGTGAATTGTTGCGTCGAACCCCGAATGTGGTGTTGATCAACGATGCACTCTATCAATTTCCCTGGTACCAGCGTTTAATCACCGCATTATATCCAGATGTGGTAGGCAACAGCCAGTCGGTGCTGGAAATCTTGGCGTTAAATCATGGCGTGCGCCCGATCTTTTTCAGCACCGAGACATCATTGGTACCGGCGGATCAACTGGAAAAAGTTGGCCCTTTATGGCGCTATAAATAACAAGGCTTTCTAACAAACCCCGCCGGTAACTCACTTTTTCATTTTCGATAATTTTCATGTGCCTGCAAAGTAAAAGATGACTTCGATTCTACGCGACTCTTCAACCTCATCTGATCCAATGTTGCCCAAACCTGGGGACGACGTTGTGTGCGCGCCGAAGCATAGGTGGCGCCCGTTGCCACTGGCGCTAGGTGTAGCGCTGCTCCTTTTCAGCTTGTTTGCTGGTTATAGAATTGGCCAGATTGCGTATCATGGCTGGCTGGCTTATCGGGCTGGTCAAGAATTACGCCAGCTAGCGGCGACAGATCTAAGCGTAGAGCATTTACCCAGCATGCAGGTGTCAATGCAAAAGTTAGCCCAAGCCCTGACCAATTTGGAGCGCGAGCTTCGGCCATTCCGCCCACTCCTACACAACTTGCGCTGGCTCCCCAAGTATGGGTCTACCATTGCCGCCGCACCGGAGTTGCTAATCGCGGGGCGTGAATTAACCAATTTAGCGAATGAAAGTCTGCTGCTCGTCAACCCCGAAAAATTAGCGCAAACGACAGATGACAAGTTGGCGCTGTTGTCAACTGTCTTATCAACCACGGCGACCATTACCCCAGAACAATTCACGGCGCTTGCCCTGCATGCCGAGATTGCCCAACAGGCGTTACAGCAAGTGGTGGTGAGCCAGTTGCCACTTGCGTTGTCGAAGCGGCTCGAACAGGTTCAGCCGTTCTTACCCATGCTCGATGCTGGCTTACGGCTAGGACCGGTGCTCCCCACGCTGTTGGGCGTCAAAGGCCCGAAAACATATTTGATTTTAGTGCAAAACAACCAGGAACTGCGGCCTACGGGCGGTTTTATTTCGGCAGTAGGCAAGTTAACCCTCGACAAGGCAAGTCTGAGCGGCTTAGACTTTACAGATAGTTACAACATATTTCGTGAGGACGTCGATCACCCCATGGCGCCAGAACCGATGGATCGCTATATGGGTATTCCGTTGTTGCTGGTGCGTGATGCCAATTGGTCGCCGGATTTGCCGACGACAGCCAAGCTGGTTAAAGCACTTTACGCCCAAGATACGGGCGTTGTGGTGGATGGCATGATCACGATTGATCTGCATGCCGTGGAATTGTTGATCACTGCGCTGGGGCCGCTAGCTGCGCCGGGTGCGGGGACGCCGATCACAGGGGCAAACATCATCAGCCAGATGAAACAATTTTGGGCCAAACCGCCAGCGACAGGGGCAAGCCTCCAAACGGCAGGATTTCAGGGCTGGTGGGGCCAACGCAAAGATTTTATTCCTGCGCTGGCAAAGTTGGCGATGCAACGCCTGCAAAGTGGCCAGGTTGATTATATGAGCATGGTGCAAGCCACCCAGACTGCGCTCAACGAACGGGCGATTCAGCTTTGGGTGGACGAACCGACCACCGCTGCGCAATTGGCCAAGTTGAATTGGGATGGTGCGCTGCAACCGCAACCCGCGACAGACTTTCTGGCCCTGGTTGATATGAACATGGGCTACAACAAGGTAAATGCGGTGATCCAACACAGTTTGCATTACACTGTCACCTGGCCCACCGACGCAACCCAGCCAGCCCTGGCCACAGTCGCGATTAGTTACACCAATCCGATCACGCAGACCGACCCGATCTGTGAAGCCAAACCGTATTATGGTGAAGATTATGATGATATGATCGAGCGCTGCTATTTCGATTATGTACGGCTTTACGTGCCGGGTGAGAGTAAATTGATCGCAATCGATGGTGTACAGCCAGATTCGGTCGCCACGCAACGCGGCGAGCGTGGTTTGCGCGTACTAGCTGGTTATTTTGTCTTGAAGCCGGGCGAACAGAAGACGATTACATTTCGTTATCAGTTGCCAGCATCGTTAAAATCGGCTGACTATGCTTTAGTACTCCAGCGCCAATCAGGCACGGGTCCACTGCCATTGACAGTGACTGTCGGGGATCACATGATGGCAACTGAATTAGTCAATGGTAAAATCAATTGGTCGCCCTAAGTTGTTTGAGGGTTTCCAGCAACTTAGGCAAAATTTCTCCGCCGGGTCCTTGCAAGAACAGATCGGCCATTTCTGAAATCGGCGTACAGGTTGGATTCACATCGATGACGATTGCCCCTTGTCGTTGCGCGGCCAAAGGCCACTCCGCCACCGGATAAACCACACCGCTTGTGCCCACCACCAACATAACATCACATTGCGCTACGGCGCGCTGCGCCAGTGTATAGACGCGTGGCGGCAACGCCTCACCAAACCAGACGACAGCGGGCCGCACCAGTTGCTGGCATTGCTGACAAGTGGGTGGCAGCGCTTGTCCTCGCTCAAGCGGTTGCAACGCATGGGCAACACCACAGACATTGCAGCGAAAATGTGTGATGCGGCCATGAATATGCAACACCGCATCTGGCGAATTTCCACGGCCCGCGCGCTCGTGCAGATCGTCCACATTCTGCGTGATCAGCGTAAAGACCGGCACTATTTGCGCCAACTGGGCCAGCGCGCTGTGACCAGGA
>JBBQBY010000163.1:0-13270 GCA_038318235.1 Caldilineales bacterium | reverse complement strand
GCCCATGTCACCTGTATCAATACCGGCCTGACGCCTGGTCAGAGCGGTCTGTTTGAATGGCAATATTACGAACCGCAATTGGATGCGGTGATTGTGCCGCTCATGTTCTCCTTTGCCGGTGACAAAGCGCGCGAAACACTTAAATCTACGGGGATCAAACCTGTTGATCTCTATCCGGCGCAGACCTTCTATCAAACGCTTGGGCAACAGGGCATCGCTTCCTATGTCTATCAACATCGCGATTATGCCCGTTCGTCATACACTGATTGGATGGGACGCGGCGCGCAAATTATGCCTTACCTGACCTGGCCAGAAGCGCTTTTAAACGTACGACAGCAGGTGGCGCAGATTAGCAAGCCGACCTTTTTCTATCTTTATTTCGACAAGATCGATAGCATCAGCCATTATTATGGCCCCGATTCTGCCCAGATGGAGGCAGAGATCGAGACGTTCTTGTTTTGCATGGAGCGGGCTTTCATGCAACCCATGCTGCGCCAGGCAAAAAATGTTCTGTTGATGCTCACCGCGGATCACGGTCAGGCTAACGTTGATCCGCAGACCACCCTTTATTTAAACTGTGACCCGCGCTTCAAGCGCCTCGAACGCTATTTGCGCACAGATGGCAATGGCGAATTATTGGCACCCGGTGGTTCAGCGCGCGACGTCTTTTTATATATCAAGGACGCTGATTTGGACGAGGCGAAACAGTTCCTTGGCGAGCGGCTAGAGGACAAGGCGAATGTCTACAAAACCCAGGATCTGATCGAGCAAGGTTACTTTGGTCCGCTGCCGGTGGCACAGAAATTTTTAGATCGCGTGGGTAACTTGCTCGTCCTGCCGAACCCTGGCGAAACCGTCTGGTGGTATGAAAAAGGTAAGTTTGAACAGAATTTCTACGGTCATCATGGTGGTTTAACGGCCGACGAGATGGAGATCCCGCTCTGTTTGTATTCGTTTGGCGCGGGTTGAGCGAAGGAATTATCATGCACAAAAAAATCTACCGAGTCATCGCGTTTCAGAATGTAGGCCCCTACACATTGGCCATCACTTTCGACGATGATAGCGTCCAGACAATTGATTTTGAGCCCATTCTCTACGGCCCGCTTTATGGCCCACTGCGTGATCTGACACTTTTCAATCAGGTGCGCCTCGATCCAAACTTCCATACCCTGGTGTGGCCGAATGATGCCGATTTTGATCCAGAGACCTTGCACGATTGGCCGCACCATCAGGCGCTGTGGATCGCCGCGGCGAAACAATGGCCGTCTACCGCAACATGAACAAAAGGCGGGTTCGAATCGAATTTGGTAGATAGCCTAAAGGCTTGCCCGCTGACGCCAGGAAGATTTCGCTCTGTTTGTACGCGTTTTTGAGTCATTGGGAGCAACAAGGTTTTAAAATCAAGCTAAATCACCTTCACGCGTTCATTATGACAGAGATTTCCCGTTTCCTTGGTATTATTATTCGTATGTACCCTGAACGAGGGGTGAGGCATCATCGGCCTCACTTTCATATAACCTATCAAGGCGTTACAATCAGTTATAGTATTGAGCCGATTGAGCCAATTCGGGGAGAACTGCCGACCAAACAACGGCGGTTCATTGAAGCTTGGGTTGAGCTACACCAAGCTGAATTGCTGGAGAATTGGCAGCGCTTGAGCAAAGGTCAGGTGCCAAAAAAGATTAGCCCGTTGGAAAAATAGGAGGAAACCGGATGGAACATGAAATTTACTATGTGAATTCCTTTATAATCGTAGGACCCTATACGCTGAAAATTACCTTTGATGACGGTTCAGCCCAAATAATTAATTTTGAACCACTCTTATATGGCGAACTTTTCGGCCCTCTGCGTGATCTGGCGCTGTTTAATCAGGTTAGACTTGACCCAGAAATCCGTAATCTGGTCTGGCCAAATGATGCAGCCTTTGATCCAGAGACCTTGCGAAATTGGCCGCTCTATGCGGATGAGATGATCGAGATGGCTCAAAATTGGGCACGCATGCCTGTATGAAACACATTTGATTATTATGGAACAAACACACTGCATTGGCACGGTCAAAGGACCGGGCGAAACCCCTCACGAATTTACCTTTATTGCGCCTGACCCCGAGCGACGGGTCAAGCATGGTGAGTTTGTCTATTACTTGGCCAATGTGGATGGCGAAGACCGCAAGATCTTGGGGCGCATTACGGTGCGCGAATCGGTCAAGCTCTTTCCCGACAGCTTTATGGCTGATCCGATGGTGCCGCCCAGCCAGATTGCGGCCTTGCTTGGTTATGACAGCGACGCCAACGAATTATTTGAGATTACGGTGGCGGTGCTTGGTTATCATAACCAGGCGATGGGCGATTTTATTAACCCGCGCGTGCCGCCAGTGGGTGGCTCACCGATCTATATTGCCGACGACGAATTGCTCACGCAGGTCTTGAGTAAGCGAAAAAAAGGCGAGCGCGGCGGCGCGCATCTGGGCAGTCTGCTCAGCCGTGCCGAGGGCGCGGTGCCGGTTGCGCTTGACGTGAAAGGGTTCACCAGCACCCATTTGGCGATTATCGCTAGCACGGGTAGCGGTAAAAGTTATCTGGCGGGCGTATTGCTCGAAGAGCTGATGATGCCGCACAATCGTGCCGCCGTGGTGATTATTGATCCGCATGGCGAATATAGCACACTGCAAGAGATGCAAAATCTGCCCGAGTTCCGAGAGGGCGACTACAAGCCGCGCATCCGCATCTTTCGCCCAGAAGACATTCGGGTGCGCATCGCCAGTCTAACTTTGCCCGATTTGCGCTATCTGTTGCCCAATCTTTCTGAAAAGATGCAATACCAACTCAGTCGCGCCTATGGCTTTGCCCAACGCAGCGCGAAGAGCGGTAATTATACGCTGGAACAGTTGCTTTACGCGGTGCGCCAGACCAGCGAAGGCAAGAAAAGTGATGAAGAGAGCTTTGGTGAGGAGGAAGATCCCACCACCGGCGCTTTGATCTGGCGGCTCAACAGCACGCTACGCAATAGCCAGATTTTTAATGATTTCGAGAATTTAGAATTAGACGAACTCTGCAAGCCTGGCCAATGCACCGTGCTCCAACTCAACGAGGTTGATCAGCGTGAGCAGCAAGTGATTGCGGCCACGCTCTTACGCCGCATCTATCAGGCGCGCATTGATACGGTGAAACATAAGGTGGGGCACGGCGACAAAAACTTTGTGCCTTTCCCGGTCTTTTGTCTGATCGAAGAGGCGCATAATTATGCGCCTGCCACCGCCGATGCGGTCAGCACCGAGGTGCTCAAGCAGATTTTGAGCGAAGGGCGCAAATTCGGCGTTAGCATTGGCCTGATCAGCCAGCGTCCCGGCAAACTCGACAGCGACGTGCTCAGCCAATGTATGACGCAATGTATTATGCGCATCACCAACCCGATTGACCAGGATAAGATCGCCTCATCTGTAGAAAGCGTCGGGCGCGATCTGATCAAAGAATTGTCTAGCTTGAGTAAGGGGCAAGTGATCATCAGCGGCGCCAGTGTCAACACACCGGTGATGTTGCGTGTGCGCACGCGCATCACGCAGCATGGTGGGGAAAGCTTTGATGCGCCACAAGAATGGCTGCAATGGTTTGACAATGGACAACCAGCCGCGGCGGCCCGTGAAGAAGCGCCTTTTGTGGATAAGAAGATCCAATATGAGGAAGATGGCGATATTTTGTTTGCAACGGGTCGCTAACGCACGTGGCTACGTTGCGATTTCCGTTGCTCATGGAACACTTGCGAAAAATTATGGCGTAGTCTCTTCTGGCGCCATTTCCAAGCTTTCAATCAAGCGCACCAGATCGGTCCGCGTAATGACACCGACCACCTTATTATGCTCGACCACCGGCAACAAAGTGTTTTCGGGGTGGAGCATAAGCTCCATGGTCTCTTCTAGCGAGGTTGTCGGCGCAACCGTGCGGACTTCATCGTTCATCAGTTCGCTGGCATCGGTGGCCAACGTCTGGCGCAGTTGTTCTTTGTAATGGAAATACTCTTCAATCCCCAGGGGAATGACAGCCGATAGCACGGTAAAATAATAGGGCTGTTTGACCGGCGCATTGCGGGCGATCAGATTCAACTCGGTTACCGTCCCCAACAATGTCCCATTCCCATCCACCACCGGCACCCCGCTGATATGGTGCTCGCGCATCAGGCCGGCAATCGCTTTGATCTTGGTGTCGGGCCCTACCGTAATGGCCGGACTGCTCATAATTTCATGGACTTGCATGTTTATCCTCTTAACACTTACGTTATAAAAGCTTAGTTTGCCCCGTAGAAGCTTGACTAAAGACCAAGTCCTCTATGGATAATTTTTGACCGATGCTAATGCTTACCCCGCCGGCTGCACAATACTCTTCCAGGCCAGGTTGTTGCGCATCACCGTCAATTGACCGGATTGATCGGGGAAAAGCCCGGTCAACCGATCCACGATATTGATCAACAATTGCAGGGCCAGCGGATTTTTGTGGCTCAAAAGCAACGGTGCATAGCGCAGACAAGGCCGCTTTTGCGCATCACAATGAAAAGCCAACAACTCAGATTCATCTAGACGCCGCACAAAGGTATTCACCGTGGCCGCCAGCGCTGGCACGCCCTGCCGGTAACGCTGCTCCTGGTCATACCAGCCCAGGGCGATAATGCCTACCAGTGTGGCCGTCTCTGCCAGATAATCAGGGGTAAAAATTTCCAACTCTTGCCGTGGACTGAGCCGTGGCCCCAGATTGCCAAATTCCGGATTCAGCAACAAGGTCTCATAGATGACGCCGATCAGACGGCCGGCTTCACTGGGATTCGTCTGGCCGGCTGCATTGGACGGCGATTCCAACTCAATTGAGACAAAGGTGCCAAACGTATAATCGGTTGGTTGCGGCATCAAGTCGGTTTCGCCGGGATTGTAAATCTGGCAAATATACTCGATGTGGGCGTTTGATTTAACAATTTTACCAATATAAATATCGTTTAGATCGTGCATCATCGTATTAAACTAGACTTTATCTTTGATTGCAAAATGTGTGATTGCAAAATGTGTGATTGCAAACTGTTTGCTTGCAAAATGTGTGATTGCAATTGGCGAAAAGGATAAAGCAAGCGTTTTACCCAAAACCACCACTGCCACCACCCCCACCGCCGCCACCAGAACTGCCGCCGCCCGAATAACTACTGCCGCTGCTGCTCCAGCCGCTACTGCTGCTACTGCTGCTCGAGGATGAACTGCTCGAACTGCGTGAGGAAAGCGGTGAATAACCGGCTAGCGCGCTGCTGGTATTCGACAGCATCGTCCCCAAACCGACACTCAAGTTCGTTAAACTTTGGCCCAATCCACGGCTCGCGGCACTGAGCGGATCACCGTCACCCTTGGCCGTGTGCGATGTAGATGCTGTTCCATGCTGGGTTGATGGCCCGCCTGTCGTCTGCGCGCTATGGCTGGTTGATGGATGCTGGTGGCTCGATGCGGTATCATAGGCAGAAGTGGAAGGAAAATACCAAGTGGGGGCAGGCGCTTGCACGGCCTCAAATTTGCGAATATACTCCTTGTCAATTCCAAAGGCAATCGCATAGGGCAGCCAGCGATCCCAGATGACCTTTTGCTCGGCTACATCGGTATATTTTTCGATATTTTGTAAATAATTCTTGAAGGCACGCCAGCGCGTCGCGGTTTCGGCACCTTTGTCCGTCTTGCGTGCCATATTCCGGGCCATGATCAGCACACCCAGTGCGGTTAAGGCAATCCCCAAACCGGGCAAAATGCCCGCGACCGTCAGATCCACATAGATGACCAACAGACAGAGCCCCACAAAGATTCCAATCGCCAGGCCAGCCCCACCGATGCAGCCGTAACGATGGCGCACCCGGTCGGGATTGTGCGGAAAATAGCCTTCATCGATCATCGTCTGATACAGGCTTTGTTTGATGAGCGCAAATTGTTGATAAAACCGCGTGCTGACCTGCGAAAGGCGTACCGGCTGTGAGTCACTGGTTGGAAACAACGCCGCCAGCACCGCTTCTTCGTAGGGCTTGAGCGCCACTTTTGCGCCGGTGCGTCGGTAGATAAAGTCAGTCCCACTGCGTGAACTGGTATTCACCGGTTCGGCTGTAACAGTCAGCACGTTGCGCTGCGCCAGATCGACCACAGTGGCAAGAATATCTTGTTGATCGACGCGTTCATCCAACAGCGCGCCGACCATGCCCGGCGCGAGTTCGTCGGGAGCTTCGGGCAAATAATCGGCCACCATCTGCACAGGTTTATCACGCCCACGAAAATACCAAAGTGCATAAAGTGCGGCTGGCCCGCCAAAGGTAAAGAGTAAGCCAAGCGCACAAAAGATAAATTCGTAAACCGGTCCCCACTTTTGCCGATAGACGAGTAATTCCGCCTGACGCGCGGCCTCGGCATCAGCGGCCGCTTGCCAAACGGGCGGCGCGGCGTCAACAATCCCATGCGGAAATTGCGCCCGCACTTCGAACTCTTCGCCGCTGGCTAATGCGCGACTCAACTCAAAGGTGACAGCCTGTTTGTCACTATCCAGCGTGGCGCTGGCGATATTGCGCGCATCGTTGCCATTGACGTAAGCCGACCACTGGTCAATTGGGGCCCGCGCCGGCGTCGTGATCCGCACGCGGCCAGCCGCAACGGGAAAACTGCGATCCCCATAGATTGCTTTCCACCACACCTGGTCACCTTTGGGGTAAATGCGTAGCCCGTTATGCACTTTATAGCGAAGGGTGTACGTTTCGCGGCTGTCGCTCGTGGCCGGAAAATACCAGTGGATCACATAATGATCGTTTTCCGTATCCACATTGAAGGTGTACGGCGCGTCTGGCTGGTCGGTCTGTACGTAGCTGTGACCGCTGGCATCCGTCACGGCCCAATTACCGATGCTGCCCAAATTGTGTACCGGGATATCGCGTGTGCCAAAGCGAAAGCTGCCTTTGGTAAAATGAATCTGCTGCTGCTCGGCCACAGCAAAGGTGCCATCGGGCTGGACGGCAATGTCAACGTCAAAACGATCCCAGCGCAGCGCCTTTTCTTGGGCCTGAATTGCGATTGTAGGAGAAAAATTGAGCAAGAGGATAAGAAAAAACAAGAGGCAGCGCGCACAGTGGCCGATTCGCGCGCTAAGCTTACCTGCGCGGCGATCCGTCAATGGCTGTCGAGCATTCCGCATTCTGCCCTCCGCACCCCGCACTTATCTGCCTCCCATGCCGGAGAGTGTGATGCCACGCACAAACCAATTCTGCCCCAAAATATAGATAATCAACACCGGTAGCAATGCAATCACCGAGCCAGCCATCAACAGATGCCACTCCGTGCTAAATTGACCTTGGAACGAAGCCAACCCAATCGGAATCGTCCGCATTGATTCCTTGTTCGTAATCACCAGTGGCCAGAGAAAATCGTTCCAGGCGGCCTGGAAGTTGAAGATCGCCAGCGTCGCCAGCACTGCACCGCTGAGCGGTAAAATGATCTGCCACCAGATGCGGAAACTGTTGGCGCCATCCATACGCGCCGCTTCGTCCATTTCTAGCGGAATACCCTTGAAATATTGGCGGAGCAAAAAAGTGCTAAAGGCGCTGAAGGAAGTTGGCAGAATCAGCGCCTGATAAGTATCACGCCACTGTAAGAAGCGCGCGACTAGGATATAATTGGGGATCATCGTCACCTGGAAGGGGATCATCAGCGTGGCGAGGTAGAGCAAAAAGAGCACTTCGCGCCCGCGAAAACGCAACCGAGCAAAGGCAAATGCGGCCAGTGACGAGGTCAGCAGCTGCAACACAACAATACTCACCGATACAATGATGCTGTTCAGATAGTAGCGCCCAAAGGGCGTTTGGCGGAAGACCTCAAAATAATTCTGAACGGTGAATTGGTCGAGCGGATAATGGCGCGTCATAAAGGCGTTCTTGGGCCAGAACGACACCATCAGCATAAAGACAAACGGGGTCAACATCACCGCGCTGCCGATGATCAAGAGGATATGGAGCCAGAGATAATTGCGCTGGGCAACAGGACGTGGGAGTGCTAGAGTAGCCATAGGTTTGAATATTTACGATTGACGATTTTTGATTTACGAAGCGTCTCGTCTACGAAGATATCTCGTAAATCGTCAATCGTAAATCGTACCTCAATTGACTTCATAATAGACCCAACGCCGCTGCATGCGGGTCTGGATAAAGGTAAAGATGAAAATAAACAAGAACAGGAACCAGGCAATGGCCGATGCTTTGCCCATGCGATTAAAGGCAAACGCGTTTTGATAAATATAATAGACCACCGTCAGTGTGGCCTGGGCTGGAGCACCACTACTGTTGCGCGTCATCACATAGGCTTCGGTAAAGAGTTGGAACGCACCGATCATCTGCAACACGAAGAGGAAAAACGTCGTGGGGCTGATCAAGGGCACCGTCACATTGCGAAAACGTTGCCACGCACTGGCGCCATCCACATTGGCGGCATCATAAAGTTCTTGGGGGACACCCTGTAGGGCGGCCAGATAGATCACCATCGTAAAGCCAGTGTTCTTCCACAAGGTGAGCAAAACCACGGCAGGTTTTTGCCAGGCCGGATCACTGAGAAAGTTCGGCGGCTTGAGCCCCAGACTCCAGAAGATTTGGCTGATCGGCCCGAAATCGCGATTGAGCAGATATTGGAAAACAATCGCGCCGGCTACAATCGTGGTCACCACGGGCATAAAATAGATCACGCGATAGGTTAGTTTGCCGCGCAACGGTTGGTTTAGGGCCAGCGCCAACAGTAAGCCAAAAATCAGCTGAAGTGGTACAATCGCCACCATAAAATAGACGGTATTGCCCACGGCACGCCGGAAAACAGGATCACGCCACAGCTCGCGATAGTTGCCGATGCCTACCAACTGAAAAGCGCCACTCAATTTTAGCTCGCCAAAGCTCAGCAATAAGGAACCAAGCACGGGAATTAGGACGAAGAGCAAGAAGCCAGCTAGACTGGGCAACAAAAAGAGGTAGGCTTCCCAATGTTGATCGGGGCGCCAGGCAAAAAAACTACGCCTAGACGCGCCAGTCGCCAAGCGCTGCGGACGACTTATCGAAGGTTCGCTACGGAGCGGCTGCTCCTGGGGTTGAATCGCCATAACAAAATTATAGCAGAGGCCGTCTGTTTTCGCTATTCCATTTTGGCGGGTACACGAGGGTGGTTGGCTTGCCCTTGCCAGACCCCACCCTAACCCTCCCCAAACGAGGGAGGGAACAGATGAGGGACAGAAGAATCAACTTCTTCTATCCCTATTTAACCCTACGGATTCTGGAGTAGAACCGTCACTTTACAGGGCAGCGGAAAATTCCCAGTTTTATCGACAACGGTCAAGCGCAATGTATAGGCGCGATTGGGCAGGCTCAGTGTGTCAAAAACACCCAACACACTATTCGTAATTGGCGTGCTGTCGCCGGCGAAATAGTTATACGCCGACGCATCATTGCTGGCATTCGCCCCGACGGCATATTCCAACTTGTAGTAATCAAAGTTCGTCAGCCCGGCTGTCCCAACGATATTGACCGTGCCTGTGAGCACCTGATTGACTCCCGGCGACAAAATTACTGTGCCTGGTGACGGACAGGCCGGGGCTATGATCGCCGGGCGGGTGGGCGTCGCGGTTACGGTTGGGGTGGCGGTGGTCGTAAGCGTTGGCGTGCCGGTAATCGGCGCGGTCGTGCTGGCTGGTGTTGGTGTATTGAGCACCGGCGTAGTTGTGGCTGGTAGGGCGGTTGGCGTGGCGGGCGCCGGCGTGACAACACTCACCGTAGGCGTGATGGTTGCTTGGGGCTGAACGGCGACTACGCTAACGCCAAAGGCCGATGCAATCGGTCTGGCCAACCCGACTTGGATATTTAGATTCAGCAAAACAGGCACGGTTACCGTCTGCACGCCGGTTGCGCCAGAGATGCGTAAGGTGAGAGAGACCGGTACTTGCTGGGTAATCACTGCCGTTATTGGCTGGATTTGGGCTGTGCTTGCCGTGAGTGTATTCGGCAAAGGTGTGGCTTGTTGGGCCGTGACAATCACGGTGAAGGCGACAACGAGGGTCACGGCCAGCCATAAAGTAATCCAACTTTTTCGTAGCATATGCTGCTCCTTTCATTTGGTTATCAAGTTTATAGGAAACGCCCCGTAAAACCCATCCCTTCAGGTTTGAGATATAAGGGGCTAGGCCCTTCGGACGCTACCGCGGACGATGCTTCAGCATGATCCATATTACCCTTTCCTTCGCTGCGATTCTGCGGTCTTTCGGGTGCCCTCAGGGCGCCTTTTGTCACAATTAAAACCCTCCCAATGTGGTATAATATATCTGTTGTTTGGACTTCGATAACCAAGATTTTCAAACAACAAATGGTAACAAGCACCTTTAAAACTGAATATTGGCGGTTGCTCAGAGAAAACGTTCTGAGCGTAAAATATTCGACGAACGAAGGTCGAAGATTACGCTTCTCCTGAAGCGCCGCCTTCAAATACCGAGGGAGCCTCGGAAATTAACGCGGTGGGACACATGAGTAGTGCAGTAAGATGCTCAGCCCCCGAACAAGTTCAGGAACAAACAGCTTGTCTGTTTGTTCTATGAAGCCCACAGGCTTAAGCCGTGGGTAGCTCACATGACCAGGCACGCTTGATGACGATGATCGCTTTGGTTAAACGTCTGTAAGCCATTTAAGGTTCACCGCAATGGTACGCCCTACGTTAACGGATAGCAAAATGAGTCGATGACAATCGATCAATGCTGCTCGACATGATCTGCCCCGTTTTGCCTTGCATCGACTTTCTCCACAAAAGACGACACCTACGTTTTTACGTAGGTGTCGCACAGGCTAACTGTAGGTTGTTGATCAGTTGAAAATGGATAGTAGCGCTAAGCGTAGAATGGCTGCTGCGCGTTGCCCGTTACGATTTCGGGTAGCCCTTATCCTTTAAGAATTGATCGACTTGTTTGCACATTTCGGGCAACACATCTTCTGGCTTGCCTTCGCCGCTCCACAGCTTAGATGTCGCTGGACTCATGATCGAGCTATTGAGCTCATCCCAATCAGGGAAATAGCCAAAACCACCCACGCCAGATGCCTTTGCTTCGGTGACCACCGCTTGACGATTAGCGGGCGCTTGGTCTTGCTTCAAGAAATCTTCATTCGCCGTTGACTGCAACGCCGGGAAGATTTCGCCGCGGTCGGTGTATACTTTCTCGCCGCCAGCGGTGCTTTGCAACCAGCTGATGAAGGTCCAGGCGGCATCCTTGTTGTCGCTGCCGGCGCTCATCACCCACGCGGCGCCACCCGCGGCATTAAAACGCTTGCCGCCTTTGGGAATGGGCACAACCTGAACATCATAGTTCATCTTGGCCGCATTGAAGGCCGACACGCGGCTGGTGTTCTGGATGATCATTGCAGCCTGACCGCTCTGGAAGACGGCCTGGTCACCGCCTGCCGCGCTTAGATCGGCATCGCGCATCGCGTAGCCTTTGTCCATCATGCCGGTAAAGAACTTGAGTGCATCCATCGCCGGTTGATCGGCCATGGTGCATTTCGACGGATTGCGCATATCGTCGAGCAAGCTGCCACCATTTTGGTTGACCCATTTGTCATACTTGCCACCTTCCATCGCCAACGCATAGCGGGTGACCTTGCCATTGGCATCTTTCTTCGTCAGCTTTTCCGCCGCAGCCAACAGATCGTCCCAAGTCCATTTGTCGGTGGGCAGATCGACGCCGGCTTCTTTGAAGATGTCCTCGTTATAATAGAGGACACCAACATCGATGTCGCGCGGGAGACCATAAACATGGCCATCAAACTTGGCCGATTCGAGCAGGCCCGGCCAGTAATCGTCCAACTTGTAGCCAGATTTTTCGATGTATGGGTCCAGGTTTTCCAATACGCCTTGCGCCGCATAGCTGGGGGTCGGCCACAAAAAGGCGACATCGGGAATCGACTTGGCGTCACCGCTGGCCCATAACGTCTTGATCTTGGTGAAATAATCACCCCACGGTTGGCTCCAGATCTCAATTTTGATCTCTGGGTGCTCTTTCGTAAAGACATCGGCCACGGCTTGATGCGAGGCCACTTCCTCTGGACTACCCCAAACGGCCCATGTAATCGTGACCGGATTGGCTGCGGAGGCCGCCGCGCTACTGCTTGTATTGCTGGCTGGGGCAGGAGCTGCGGGTGCCACGCAAGCGCCGACTACAAATGCCATCACAAGCATGGCGGAAAACAGCACAAATACACGACTTTTCTGCATAGGATTTTCTCCTTGACTAATTCTACATTTTAAACAATTTAAAACAACGTAACTACAACCTAGCGGCCATTATACCGCACTGCCAGTCAATCGATCCAATTAGTCGCTTTGAATGCCAGGAATAACTCTTTCGCTTTGTGCCTGACCCTCTGCTAGAATACATGTATGCTGACCGTTGATGAGTTGATCCTTGAGTTGATCGAGATTGGGCACCCAGCGTTTACTGAGGAATTGGCAACCATCACTGCCCATGTAGCCCAGGCGCCGTTTGCAACTTATCAGGCGCGCGTACCCATAAAATTGCGGCGCGTGATGGCTGATCTTGGTACAGTGCTTGCACCGAAACTTTCGTCATTTGAAATTCACTTGTTGAAGCGCGTCTACGAGGAACAACAATGGCCCGTTGGTACGACTGCGCAGCAATATATTGCCGATTTACACAGCGCCACTTCTCATCCTGACAGCCAGATCTGGACCTATCGTTATTTTGCACAACCTTTTGCCGGTTTCCTGGCACCATCCCATGTTCAGGATGCCACTAGGCCAGAAGATTATCTATTCGTTGCCTATAGCCCGGTGTATGGTACAATCCCAACAGGTTACCAAACTAGTACACAGCGGCTTAAATAAGTCCATAGTAATCTTGCTCTAGGCGGGTCCGTGACTCTTCTAGTGGAACCATTGGTCTATTTAAGCCGTCGTGTACTAGTGCCATTGAAGAGGTTTTTAGTGAGGGTTATACAGATCTAATGCGCCAGCGGTGAGGGAGACAGATTGATGATGCAGACGAAAGACTTGGACAAATATAATGACGAGTGGATCGAGATGTTTCTCCGTAATTATGATGTGCTTGCTGGCGATGCCGCCGAATTAGCAGAAGCCTGGGACGAGATGGATGAACGAGAACAGATTGATCATCGCTCGATCGCCATGCAAATTTGGGGGATGCGTGTGACCCTGGGGGAACTCTATCGTGCCGGCCGGCTTAACCGTGAA
>JBBQBY010000162.1:0-13301 GCA_038318235.1 Caldilineales bacterium | reverse complement strand
TCACCGGCTTGCCATTGACCAAGATTTCGCCGGAAGTCGGCTGATAGAGTCCGTAGATGATGTTCATCAACGTCGATTTGCCCGCGCCATTTTCGCCCAGTAAGGCCAAAATTTCGCCGCGCTGCAACGTCAGGCTGACATCTTCATTCGCCACCACACCGGGGAATTTTTTGGTGATGTTGCGCACTTCGAGAATAGGTGGATTGTTGTCGGTCAATTAAGGTACTCCTTATTTGTACAATAAGTGGTAAGCAGCCGCTGTCAACGGATTTGGGGCCATCTATCCGCTCAATCCGTTCCCCAAATCTGTTGATAGCGGCTGCCGTTACCACTTATCATTTTCCTAATGCCCTTCCGTTTCATACACTTTACCCTCTGCCGCTGGCGGACGGACGCGTCCCACAAATCCAGAGACGGCAATGATCGTGACGATATAGGGCAACATGCTGACAAACTGCCGCGGGATCGAGGCGACGCCGGCCAAAAGTAGTTCATTTTGCAGCGCCTCGGTATAGCCAAAGAGCAAGGATGCACCCAACGCACCAAACGGGTTCCAGTTGCCAAAAATCATGGCCGCTAGCGCAATAAAGCCACGGCCAGCCGTCATCCCCTCTTGAAATTGACCCACGGCTTCGAGCACCAGAAAAGCGCCGGCCAGCGCGGCCAACATGCCACCCATCATTGTGTTCATATAGCGATAACGGTTAACGTTGATGCCAACCGTATCCGCCGCCCGCGGATGCTCACCCACGGCACGCGTGCGCAAACCCCAGCGCGTGTAAAAAAGCGCCACATGGACGACAACGACTAAAATAAGCGCCAGATAGGTGAGCGGCGGGTTCTCAAAAAAGACCGGACCAATCACTGGGATGTCCGCGAGCAGAGGAATGCGGATCATGAGAAATTTCCCTTCCGCCACTGCATCACGATTAAACAGATAGGAAGAAAAGCCGGTCGCCAAAATAATAATAATCGTGCCGGAAATAATCTGGTCCATCCGAAAGCGGATCGAGAACGTGGCGTGGAGCAGACCCATCAGCGCGCCAATCAACAGCGCGATCAACACACCAAAACACAAACTGGCCGTCAATGGCCAACTATTAGTAGCCACCTTGGCGACAAAAGCGGCAAACGCACCGGCCAGCATCATGCCCTCGATCCCAATGTTCACGATACCTGAGCGTTCACAAAGAATGCCACTCAGCGCGCCCAAAATCAAGGGAACGCTGGCGCGCAACATATAACTCAGCGCGCTGGTGCCAAACAGGATACGCAGCCAGGTATAATTTTTTAGCCCGGTCGTATTGACCAGAATGGCCAGCACCAACAAGATCAGCACCCAGCCAATCGAAAATAGAGAAGAAGCTTTCCAGAATCGAGAACGGTTCATAGTCGCCATTATCTGCTTAATTCCTGTTGCTCATCGCATACTATCTTCTGTAATTTCTAGTTCTATGACGCCAACGTACCGATCTAGCTTAGAATTTCATCTAATACTTGTTGTAACGTGGGAACAGGAGCAGGAAAAAATATCATTAGATGAATGTTTATGTTCGCGTTGTGATAGCAATGGTCGATGTAAAGCGTTATCATATCGAAATGCCAATGTACCGTCTACAAACTGATAATGATACGTATACGTAATTTTAGACTCGATCAGAGTTGTATCGATAAATTCTCGGAAATGCAACACCGAATTATCGCTAAAATTAACCTGACCTTTAATAAAGCCCCGCAGTGTTGAACGTTGATCGATCTGTAAATCAAAGAGGCTAACACGACCTGCTTGTACTAGTTCGTTGAGTAGGTCCGCTATTTGTCGGGCATGTTCAGGAAAATTGGTAGTGGACATTTTCCAATGCCTGTAACTCAGCCTCTAATCCTTCTAATAGCTTGGCTTCGCCCGCCCATTCGACATAGATCAGATCTGCTTCGTCTAAATCTTCAGCGGCCATTTCGGTTAGAAAATAGGCGGTTGTCACTTGATATTTTTGCTCAAATTCGTGTAAATGTTGCTGCGTTCGTTTGATGCTAGCCCGCAGGTTGGCTTTGTACATTTCGACGGCGCTGAGCAAACTCTGAACCCCGCTTGAATCTGGCAAGTCAATCGTTAATTGGATACTCATCCTTCTCCTTTTTTACTTTCCCCAACTGACGCCGGGCGCGGACTTCATCAGTCCATCCACCTGACGCAACCGAAAGATCGTGCGAATAATCAGCGGGGCGGCGACAAAGGTTAGCACCAGCGCCTGGATAATCTGAATGATATCGGTGGAGACCCCAGCGTCAAATTGCATTTTGGCCGCGCCAGCATCCAATGCACCAAACATAAAGGCCGCCAACACAACCCCAAACGGATTCGTCTGCCCGAGCAGCGCCACCGTGATCCCGGCAAAACCGACCGCGCCCCCAAATTCCGGCGCAAATTTATAGTTGACGCCCAACGTTTCAATCGCACCGGCCAGCCCGGCCAGGCCACCCGCAATTAACATGGTCAGAATAATCGTCCAATTCACATGCATCCCGGCGTATTGAGCGGCCTTCAAATTTTGTCCTACCGTGCGAATTTCAAAGCCAATCGTCGTTTTATAGAGCAGCCACCAGATAAAAACGACCACCGCGAGCACCAGAAAAATGCCAGTATGCACGCGATAGGGCGCCGAAAACAGCAAGGGGATGCGGGCGCTTTCGCCAATGTCTGGCGTAGTCGAAATGGCGCCGGCAGTCTTGTCCCACAGCGGGCCGGGCGCTTGAGCTTGCGTGCCAGCAAAGACGGTCCAACCCGTAAAGAGACTGGCAATATAATTTAACATGATCGTCACGATCACTTCGTGCGCACCTGTGTAGACCTTGAGGATGCCCGGAATCGCGCCCCAGAGCATACCGCCCAGCACGCCGGCCAGTAAAGCGAGCGGCAGATGAATGGCCAATGGCAAAGCAGAAAAATAAAGCCCGGCCGCCACTGAAAAAATGGTGCCCATGAGAAATTGGCCCGAGGCCCCAATGTTGAACAACCCAGCCTTGAAGGCAACTGCGACCGATAAACCAGTCAGAATTAAGGGCACCATCCGCCGTATGGTAGAAGCCCACCCTCGCCCATTACCAAATGCGCCGGAAAACAAGCCTTGGTAGGCTTTGATGGGATCATCACCAGAGATCCACATGATCAGCGCACCCATCACCAGTGCGGCAAGCAAAGCAAGCACCGGTAGCAATAATGCACGGCTGATACGCGACAAGAACCTGAGATTCATCGATGCTCCCATCTAGCGATTGTAAAAACGGGAGGCATCGCTGAGCTGCGCCTCCCGTTCTAGTAAAATTTATGCAATCAGTGTGCGGCTATGCACGTTCGTAGCCGCACACTTGAACCTTCAGCGTTTACTTAACCCCGGTCGTGATGCTGCCATCCTTTAGACCGGCATCGATTTTTTCCAGATCGGCCTTGACATCGGCGGGAATTTTGGCATCAAAATCATGGAATGGCGCCAACCCGGCCCCACCAAAGACATTGCCGCCTTTGAACTTGCCATCTTTGGCCAATGTCAGGAGATCCTTGACACCTGGGGTGATCAGCTTCATGGCGCTGGAAACCAGACAAGGATGCGCTGCTGGCACGGTTTCCCATTGGTCACTGTCCACGCCAATGCAGTAAAGCCCGGCATGGCCGGCGACTTCTTGCAACGCCCCATTGCCTGTGTTGCCGCCAGCGCCAAAGATCACATCCGCGCCTTGGTCAATCGTCTGCTTGGCCGTTGCCGCGCCCCATTCAGGATCGTTAAAGGCCTGCGAAATATCCTTTGGGTTGTAGACGGAGATAATTTTGATATCTTTGTTGATATATTTGGCGCCGGCTTCGTAGCCTTCCTTGAAGCGCACCACAGGCGGTACGGAATCGGTGCCCAATACGGCGCCAATCGTGCCCGACTTGCTCAAGTGGGCCGCCAACGCCCCTGCCAAGAAGCCCGATTGGTCTTCGTGGAAGATCAAACCGGCCACATTGGCAACATCAGCCGCTTGGAACTGATCGACACCGATGAAATTGATGTCGGGGTTCGCCGCCGCGGCTTTCGCCGTCGCATCGCCAATCGCAAAGCCGACAGTGACGATCACATTGAAGCCATTATCCACAAATTGTTGGATGTTTTCGGCATAATCCTTGGCATCCTTGGTCTCGATGTATTTATAATCGTCGCCTTCTTTTAGCCCATTGTCTGCGCCAAATTGTTGCACACCTTCCCAGGCCGATTGGTTAAAGCTGCGGTCGTTGACCCGGCCTACATCCGTCACCAGACCAATTTTGAAGGCCCCGGCGGTGGCGGGCGCCGCGGTTGTCTCGGTTGTCGTGGTTGTCTCTGTTACCGCAGTGGTCTCCGTGGTGGTTGACGTAGTCGCCGGCGCGGCGCTGGGCGCGACGCAGGCTGCGATCAACAACACGAAGCTCATGAGTAGGCCAAAGACGCCAATTGCTCGTTTAGAGTTCATATCCGTTTACTCCCCTTATCATTCTGTTGATGTTGCAATATTTAGGTGGCTTGCGACAGTTACTCTGTTTAGATAAATCTGAAATTGGGTTTAATCGCAAAAGATGGTGTAATGTTGGAGAAAATGCCTTGAAAGTGTCACTTTGCGGTAGCGCGATTGGCGCTCTTTTTTTATTATATCTGACCTGAGCACTGCATGCAAAGTTAAGGAGCAGTGACCAAGTTTTTATAGCCTCTTTTTGGAGCTTTATCTGATTTTACCAATTTAACGCGCCAGACTTGGTCATATGCACAACCGCATACCTTGAATACGGAAACATTTGTGGTCACCTGTCCGATGCGTGGCAGCAATATCTAGGCTGTCCATCGCTAGCAGCTGACCTCTGAATGATGCAAAATTATTTCTTCGGCTAGTCTGATGTCTAGGCTTTTGGAGTAAGCTTACGTGAAATATCTTTCTTTACTGGTCTTCGCAACCGGCGCGGCAACGCTCGGTGTCGAATTGAGCGCCTCGCGTCTGTTAGAACCAGCGTTTGGCAACAATCAGATCGTCTGGGCGGCGCTGATTGGGATGATTTTATTCTATCTCGCCGTGGGCGCGTGGTTGGGTGGCAAACTAGCCGACCGTTTTCCACACCGGCGCGGGCTGGAAACGGTGATTACCCTCGGCGCGCTCGGCGTCGCGCTTGTGCCTACACTGAGCCCGCGTGTACTGCACTGGGCGGCCACTGGATTGGATACGTTCAACCCCGGCTTATTAGTGGGCGCGCTGCTGGCTGTGCTGATCCTTTTTAGCCTGCCCGTGATTTTGTTAGGCACGGTTAGTCCCTGGGCTGTGCGCCTGGCCATCAAAGATGTCGCGCAAAGTGGACAGACGGCCGGTCGTCTGTATGCGATTGCCACGGCGGGCAGTCTGGTGGGCACCTTTTTACCTGTGCTCTGGTTGATCCCGACCTATGGCACCCGTTGGACCTTTTATCTGCTGGCGCTCGCCTTGCTAAGCATTGTGAGCGTGGGTAGCATCCGTCAACCTTATCGTTGGTTGCCGCTGCTTGGTTTAATCGGGGTGCTCTTGCTGGCCCTTTTTGTCCAGCCGGGTTCGTCGATCCGCAGCGGCTGGGATGATGGCAAAAACGGAAAAATTATCTATGAAGACGAAAGCGCCTACAACTATATCGCCGTGCGGCAATGGGGCAGTGAACGCCATCTTAAACTGAATGATGGGATTGGCATTCACAGTGTCTATCATCCGCAAATGTTGCTCAGCGATGGCATCTGGGATTATTTTTTGTTGGCGCCGCTCTTTAAGCCGCCGTCAACCCAATCGGTTGCCCCAAAAAACTTGTTGCTGATCGGGCTGGCGGCTGGGACGATCAGCGAACTATTTACCAACATCTATGGGCCACTACCGATCACCGGCATCGAGCTTGATCCGCAGATTATTGCGGTGGGCCAACGTTATTTTCATATGAACCAACCCAACCTGACCCCGATTGCGGCGGATGGCCGGCGTTGGTTGCTGCAACAGCCAAGCGATGTGCGCTGGGATATGATCGCGGTGGATGCCTATCGACCACCCTACATTCCCTTTCACTTGACCACGCTGGAGTTTTTCCAACTGGTGCGCAGCCATTTGAGTGAGCAAGGGGTTTTGGCGATCAATGTGGGCCGCACCGCCAGCGACTTTGCCCTGGTTGACGCTTTAAGCAAAACCGTGGGCCAGGTTTTCCCCGCTGTCTATCTGATCGATCAACCGGGACCGGCGGATAATTTGAGCAATTCGCTGTTGGTGGCGACCGTGCAACCTACGCAGTTAACCAATTTTACGACGAATGTCGCAACGCTGCCCAATCATTTGCCGGTTGAGTTTCGCCAATTTGCGCAAACGACCATTGCCCAAGCTCGGCGCGCCGCCCCGCCTGTCGCCACAACCCCGATTTTTACCGATGATCGCGCCCCCGTAGAGCAGGTAGTCCATCGGATTATCTGGCAATTTTTGAGCAGTAATCAATAAGGAGATCTTGTTATGCCATTTTCGCCATTACCACTGCCCCTGTCCGCCCCATTGCTTGCCTTGCGCACACAACTACCACTCAAACCGGCTGCTGTAACCTTGGCTGGGCAATCTGTCCAACTGACGCCACTTGTGCTTGAGCGTGACGCAGAAACGCTATTTTCCGTTAGCAATGGCGCCCCGGCCACCCTGGGCGAGCGCACCGTTGCTGCCTACGATGCTGAAGCATTGATCTGGCGATATTTGTTTGCGGGACCTTTTATCAATCTGGCGGCGTTTAAAGCGTATGTTCAACCTCAAATCAACGCAGCGAATGGGTTGTGCATGTGTGTGGTGGATCAAGCGTCGGGGCAACCAATCGGGATGACCAATTTTATGAATAACAGTCCCGAAAATTTAAAAATCGAGCTGGGCGGCATTTGGTATAGTCCCTTGGTGCAACGCACACATGCAAATACCGAAGCCACCTATTTGATGCTCAAACATGCGTTTATGCTGGGCTATCAACGGTTAGAATGGAAATGTAGCGCGCTCAACGAACGCTCACGGCGCGCGGCCCTGCGCATGGGCTTTCAATTCGAGGGCATTCAGGAAAACCATATGGTGGTTAAAGATCGCAATCGCGATACGGCCTGGTTCCGCATCCTGGCTAACGAATGGCCAGCCGTAAAAATATATTTGGAAACATTGCTAAAGCAATAAGAGTGTCACGAAACAATCGGGTTTTGGCATCAAGAAAATGTTCAATGCCTACAATCCTATGTATAATACGTAAGCAGCCTTAGTTGACTGTCAAGTCCAGAAGATCGACCTCTGCTTACATGAATTTGCTTTTACTGTCGAAACTATAAAACTTACAGCGCTAATTTTCCTCTATATTCTCTGTGATTAGCTAAAGTTCGTCATGTAATTAGGCGTAGATGGCCCCATTTTAACCATTCTATCCTTAATCCGATCTGGATCATATCAATCTTTAAGATATGGTAACAAAATCTAGAAAAGCGCGAAGGATTTGAGCCTGTTTTACGATTATATATTGTATAACCGCAATTATTCTTAAGATGGGCGCAAACATGACTGATTATTATCGTGTATTAGAGGTGTCGCCAGGCGCTTCGCAAGAGCAGATCAAAACCCGCTACCGGCAATTGGTGCGGATCTATCACCCGGATCGTGTTGTCGATCCGGCTGATAAACTTTTTGTTGAACAGAAGCTAAAAGAAATTAATGAGGCGTATCATGCGCTGACCAACCCAGACCGTGACTGGTTCTTGCGCAATGGTTCGGCGCTGCCGCAACCTGTGGTCCTCCCACCGGATGGGCTTAACTTTGGCAAAGTGCGCCAGGGTAATAAGCAGACGCTTGCCTTTCAAGTGGGCAATACGGGCGGTGCAGCCCAAAAATTTCGCTTAAACTATGATGAACAGGCGCCTTGGCTGCGCGTGACCCAAGGCGCCCGCATCTATCCCGACAAACCTTTCCCGATCGAGTTTGTGGTGGGGGTCAACACGCACGCGTTAGAACCAGGGCGAACTTACTCCACCTGGATCGATGTCAACATGGATGACGTGATCAGCCGCGTGCCGTTGTCGGTCCAAGTCGTCGAAAAGCGTTGGTTTTGGCCGATTTCACCCCGCCTTGTCGCCGTCGGGATGATGATGGTGCTGATGCTGATCATCGTTGCGACGCCTAATCTGCGCGTGCTGTTGCCAAAATTAGTGGCCGGCGCCTATCTTGCGCCGCAGTCGACCAATGCCGCCCAGGGCGTGGTCAGTCAGGTGACACCCCCCCATAGTGCAACCGCCACCGCGCAATTGATCGCGAGCGTTAACGTTACCCGCCAAGCGCGGATCGCCATAAAAAAAACCGCGACGCCGACCACGACCCTCACGGTGGCCGCCACCCAAACAATCACGAGCACCAATCCTGTCCAAACAGCCCAGGGGGTGACCAGCACGAGCATGGCGGGCACAGAAAATCCATGTCCGCCAATCGCCAGCGCGCAGACCGCTACTTCCGTTACGCCTGAAACTACGCTCGCCGCCGGTGCGATAACGGTTACGCTAACGGCCCCAACTTCAATCACTACAACTTCGAGCGCTGCGGCGATGGCGACTCTAACCGTAACGATTACCTCGATTGCAACGGTTACCATGACTAGTACACCGACGCATACCGCCCAGCCGACAGCAACTAGTACACCGCGGCCAACCGCGACCAATTCACCAACCCCGACGCCAACGAGCACGGCTACACCACTGCCATCGTCAACCGCGACCGCCACGGCGTCGTCCACGGCAACGGCCACACCGACTAGCCTGCCGACCAACACAGCAACAGCCACCAGCACGCCAAGCAATACACCGCGGCCAACCGCGACCAATACATCCAGCCCGGTGCCAACGAAGACACCAACCAACACACCAACGCCAACACCGACCTATACCCCAACGAACACACCGCTGCCAACGGCTACGGTAACGAATACGCCAACCCATACGCCAGTGCCGCCAACGGCTACGGCGATACAGACACCAACGAACACACCGCGGCCAACCGCAACGGCGACAAATTCACCGACCGCAACGCCAGTACCGACCTTTACCGCGACGGCAACGCGGACACCTACACCACTGCCAACGGCGACCAATCTACCAACCGAGACGCCCACTGCAACCCCATTGCCCACCTTTACACCGTTGCCAACGTTCACGCCGACGCGCGCGCCAACCCGTACACCACTGCCCACACCACTGCCGACCGAAGCCATTCCGTCATCGGTCATGATCGTCGTCGGTACACCACAACCGCTGAATCAGCCGTGGGCGATGGTCTCCAATCCTTCTGATCACCAGGTATCTGTGCGTGCCGACGCCAGCGACAAAGCCGAAATTGTGGCCGCATTGGCAGCAAAGGCGCAAATCGCTGGGATCGGGCGCACCGTCGATAATGCCTGGGCTTTGGTCCAATTGCCCAATGGCGTCCAGGCTTGGGTGCTTGTCACATCCGTTGTGATTGACCCGGCTTATTTTGCAACCTTGCCAGTCGTGACCCCGAATGCCTACAATCAATAGCTGCTATAGGTTACCTGATCAACGATCGGTGATCATTCGCTGAGATCATGCAGTTCTGGCCTGCTGAGGGTATAACCGGAGGAAAAATATGGATCACATGGCTATTGCGCAACAATTGGCCCGCAACGCAAACAAGATTGGCGATATGGTGAATGGCATCACCGACGAACAGGCGATCTGGAAGCCAACGGCCAACGATTGGTCGATCTTAGAGGTAATCAATCATTTGTATGATGAGGAACGCGAGGATTTTCGGCTGCGCGTAGATTTCACCCTGCATCGCCCAGGCGAAGACCCACCAGGGATTGATCCCGAAGGTTGGGTAATGGCGCGTGGTTATAATCAGCGCGATCCAGCCGAATCGCACCAATATTTTCTGCGTGAACGCCAGCAATCGGTGGGCTGGCTCAAAGGATTGGTAACGCCGGACTGGGAAAAACGCTATAAGCGTCCAAATTTTGAGATCAGCGCCGGTGATCTGCTGGCCTCTTGGCTGGCCCACGATTTTCTGCATCTACGCCAGTTTACAGAATTGCACTATGCTTGGGTCAAACAGCAAGCGGCACCGTTTAGCGTGGCGTATGCGGGCGACTGGTGATCAGGACTTGCGCACGCAAAGGCGCAAAGAACACAAACAAAAAAATCCATCCCACAGCTTGGGATGGATTTTTTTGTTGTTGAGGAGGCGACGGCCGGATTCGAACCGGCGATGGGGGTTTTGCAGACCCCTGCCTTACCACTTGGCGACGTCGCCTCGGCGCTGATAAATTGATTGTACCACGGTCATAGGCAGTTTACAAATTACTCAGTAACCATTTATCTGTCAACACTTGTTACGACCTCCTGGTGCCTTGTCTAGTATAATTTGGGCGGTTCGTAGTGACGGCTTTAGTCGTTTGTTGGGCGACCAAACATGCCTAAAGCCGTCACTACCAGTCATTGCTTATTTCATGCTTGGCACTACTTGCGTCTTACTTGGGCGTCGTTGGATAACTAGCTGGATCGATCATGGCTTCGATCAAGGTGGGGCGATTACTGGCCAGCGCGGCTTTGATCGCGCTGGTGCAGGCCGCTTCATCTTGCACTTGGTAAGCGTCCAGCCCATAGGCGGTCGCAATCTGCATAAAATTGGGATTCACGAATTCGGTGCCATACGTGGGTTTACCCGCGCGCTGTTGGGCAGAACGGATCAGATCGAGCGCGTTATCATTGAAGATCACAATCACAACGGGTAACTTCAACTCTGCCAACAACCCTAACTCACCCAGCACCATCGCCAGCCCGGCATCGCCGGTCAAACAGAGGACTGGCTGACCAGGCAAGGCCAGACTGGCGGCTATCGCGGCTGGCAGGGCAAAGCCCATGCACGACAGCCCGTTGGAGACCAGATAACGGTTGGGCGTGTAAGCCGGCCAGGTTAGACCGGCGAGAATTTTATGCGAACCGACATCGGTCGTCATCAAGAGATCGCGCGCACTATGTTGGCGTACAATCTGGAGCACCGTTTGCGGCAACAGGCGACCTGGGGCGGGGGCAGGTAATTCTTGGCGCGCCAATTGTGCGTGCAAGGCAGCCACACGTGGTGCTCCCCAATCTGACGCCGGGTCGCTACGCAAATCTGCCAATTGCTCTAAGATGGGCGTCAGCGGGCCGCTGAATTCAGCAACGGACGGCAGGACCGGTTCCGTGTTCGACCAAGGCGCAATCCAAATTAGTGGCGCAGTTTGCTGCCAGGGTTTGACCAATTCGACGACATCAAAACCGACCGCGATGATACAATCAGCCTCATCCAGAATTTGATAAGCCGGATCGGTGCGCGCCAAGCCAATCACGCCCGCGGTCAGCGCATGATCAGCGGGCAATGCGCCTTTGGCTTTGGGTGTTACGATGACGGGTGCTTGTAGCGTTTCTGCCAACTGCTGCAAAGCCGCGTAAGGTTGCTCCGGTTCCAATCCTACCCCAACTACGATCACCGGCTTGCGAGCTTGGGTCAGTAGCTGGCGTGCGAACGCGAACTGAGCCACGTCCGCCGCGATTGGTGTGATCACAGGATCTGGTGTCGTCGAACTGATTACTTCGCTAAGTGGTTGGGCCGCGGCTTCGTTGCTGATGCGCAGATGGACCGGGCCGGGCCGATCCGAGATTGTCAATTGCAGCGCGGCTTGGATAACGGCGCGCGCATTAATCGCCTGGACATGGAAGCTGCCTTTGGTAATGGGCGTAAAGAGCGCTGCTAGATCAAGCACTTGATGCGTATGATGAGGCAGCAGTTGTTCTGGCGTCTGCGCGGTGATCACCAGTACTGGCGCCCGATCCAGATAGGCGTGGGCAACCCCGGCGATGGCATTGGCTGCGCCAGGACCAAGCGTCGTCAAACAAGCACTGGGTTTACCGGTCAAGCGCGCGGTCGCATCCGCCATAAAAACGGCTGAACTTTCGTTGCGCACCAAGACGAAGCGCATGCCACGTCGGCGCAACGCATCCAGCACCGCTACATTTTCGCCGCCCGGCAAACCAAAGATCGTGGCAATGCCGGCTGCTTGTAATGTCTCGGCTAATATGTCTGCAACTATCACTGTTGAAACTCCTGAGTAGGGGAGTAAGGAGTAGGGAGTAGGGAAGTAAGGGGGTAAAGTTCGTCAACTTCCTACTTCCTTACTTCCCTACTCCCTACTTCTTACTCCCTAAATCAAATTGTTTGTCCGCCATATTGGCAATCGACTGACCAATGCTGATCGAGGCCGTGGCGGCTGGGGAGGGAGCGTTGAGCACGTGGATCATGCGCCCCGTTTCGACAATCCGAAAGTCATCCACCAGAAAGCCGTTTGGTTCCAACGCCTGCGCCCGTACGCCTGCACCGGCGGGATGGATGTCGTCATACTGGAGTTCTGGGAGTAATTTTTGCAAGGCCGTGACAAAGGCTTTTTTGCTAAACGAGCGCTGAAATTCACCCAGACTCATGCGCCAGTGTTTGGCTGCCATTTGCCAAAAACCGCGGTACGTGGCAAATTGCCAGGCATCGGTTAGCGAGAAACTGGATTTGTTATAGCCCTCGCGTTTGAAGGCGAGCACGGCGTTGGGGCCGGCCTCGACGCCCCCGTGGATCATGCGCGTAAAATGTACACCGAGAAAGGGGAAGCGCGGGTCGGGCACGGGATAGATCAAGTTTTTGACCAGATTCTGCCGTTCTGGGATCAATTCATAATATTCGCCGCGGAAGGGAATAATTTGTAGCCCTGGCTCCACGCCACACAAGCGGGCGATCCGGTCGGATTGCAGACCCCCACAGTTGATCAGGTAGCGACACTGAATGTCACCCTGCGTCGTCTCTAAGCGCAGTTCGTTGGCCTCCACATGGCAACCGAGCAGCCGCGTTTGGGTCTGGATCGTGCCGCCGGCCTGTTGAATAAGTTGGGCATATTTTTGCGCCACCTGCTTGTAATCGACAATGCCGGTCTCCGGCACCAGCAGGCCCGCAACCCCGGCCACATGCGGTTCGTACTCTTTGATCTCTTCGGCGCGCAGGCGGCGCACCCCGTGGAGCTGATTGGCGCGGCCGCGCTCTTCTAATTTTTCGAGCAAAGGGATTTCCTGGGCGTCTGTAGCGACGACCAGTTTGCCGCACCGTTCGTGGGCAATGTTGTGCTCTTCGCAAAATTGGTACATCGCCAGGCGACCGGCCACACAGTTGAGTGCTTTCAACGAACCGGGTTTGTAGTAAAGCCCAGA
>JBBQBY010000161.1:0-13329 GCA_038318235.1 Caldilineales bacterium | reverse complement strand
TTGCATTCTGCACAGCAGGCGCAGCCAGCCGCACCCCTACAGCAGGCAGATTTTTCACCGCGCAGCCCTTAACTGACCCTTAACACAATTATTAGTTGTGGTTAACTATGGCGCTTCTGTTTACTGCTATACTGGGCGTGAATGCAAGTTTATATCGATCAATAATCACAGACATCGCGCTGTGTTAGGAGAATTCTGTGTCTAACTTTATCCGAACGCTACGAAATTTTTTTGTATCCACCTTTGTCGTGGTCACGTTTGTTGCTTATGTGCTGCATGAACGCGTTGTGAACCCTAATGGTTCGCTCAGCGTTGCTGCACCTGCCCAGATCGCGATCGTGGCCCAGCAGACGCCGATTACATTACAAGTGCTTGTCCCGACACCAACACAACTAGTACAGTGGGGCGTAAGTAAGCCAGTAGTTCAGTAGGTCGGTAAGTCAGTCACTGACCACTATGCCACTGTCTCACTGTCCTACTAACAATTGCCGATTTATTTACGCCGCCGTGGACTATACTGAGTTTAGCATGAAACCCCGATTTTTCGTCAACCATCTTCCTGGAACCCTTCAGGCATTTCAGGGTAATGGAATCGATCCGCGACTCTTTCCAGGAAAATTAGAAACGCCGGTTCTCAACTTGATTTGATTATAGTGGACTAGTGCATCATCCAATATGTAGATTCTCAACTTCATAAAAAATCCGCCCCCAATAGTTTGGGAGCGGATATATAGCTAATACGTATGAGGTTGTACAGAAATACTAGTAATAGCGATTGAGTGGCGGCGGGTGGACTTGAACCACCGACCTAGGGATTATGAAGCCCTCGCTCTAACCACCTGAGCTACGTCGCCTTGGTTTATGGATACGCCGCTAGTCAACAGACTGGCGGCGTTAAGTTGCGGGGACAGGATTCGAACCTATGACCTTCGGGTTATGAGCCCGACGAGCTACCTCTGCTCCACCCCGCGTCGTTATTTGTCTAGTATAAGCTATCTGACCAACAAAGTCAAATTTCATATCAACTGTACTGCGTAACGTGCTTGTATTACTTAACCTGTGGCTGTTTGCCTTACTGTGTTGCGCCGGTCTCAGGCGCAAATAGCGCAAACCATTGTTGCCAATTCGCTTGACCAGCCAATTCTGTCGTTGGTTCAGTCTGCAGCTCGACTGCTGCAACCAAGGGGGTAGGTGTGCTGGGAATCACAACAACAATCGCGTCACCAGCTTTTGCCATGCCAAGTTCGTCGCGCGCTTCCTTTTGCACATAGGCATCACTACCTACATATTGACGTTCTGCCTCTAACACCAACCGCTTCTGATGGGCTTGGTCTATGCGTTCTTCCCAATGCTGTGCTTCCGCACTTAGTTGTGCTCGTTTCGCCAAACGCGCAGTGTAACTAACAATAAAGATAAGACAAAACACGATCAAGATGACCAGCGCAAACCGTAAATTGCGCGCTGGGCTAGGAGTCGACAAATTTGTGCTTAGTGCCTTACTCGCCGGCATAAATGCCTCGCCAACCGTTAGAATCTTCAGCCATTGTGGTTCACGCTTGCAATGCTTGCACGTGTTAGCTGATAAGTGGATAAAATAAAGAGGGAGGCTTCCCGTGAGAAGTCTCCCCATCAAAGGTGCCGCAGGAGGGACTCGAACCCACACGAGCGTAAGCTCACTACGCCCTGAACGTAGCGCGTCTGCCAGTTCCGCCACTGCGGCATTACTTGATCTTCGCTAAAGATAACATGCAAACTTTTCAGTGTCAAATTTTGGCATAGGTCAAATTTTGCCATAAAAAGTCAGCGCAAGTTTGCGATCACTGCCCTGGCGGCGTGGGCGGTGCATCGGTGGGGATCTGATTGCTCGGCACACGCCGGGTGACGATATACCAATCCGCAAAGTTGCTAAAGCGTTCCGACGGTTGATTCAACGAAGGAATTTGCACATCGTGAACGCGTGTACTAAACCCATACGTATATACTGGGTAATAGAGCGGCAAGGCGGGCAGTTCATCGGCAAAAATTTCTTGGAAACGCCAGTATAACTGTTTGCGCTCCTCTTCATTGGTCGTAAAGCGCGCCCGCTCCATCACTTTATCGGCCTCTTCGTTGCTCCACCCCGCAAAGTTAGAGCCGCCTTCCTTGGTCTGTGTACTGTGCCATAAGGTATACGGATCTGGATCACCTGTGGCTTCCCACTCGGTGAGGGCGACGTCAAAATGACGAGGCGCCAGCAATTCACGCACCAAATCGGCTTTGGTGACCGGCGTTGGCACCGCGCGTACACCGATCTGTTGCCAAGCCGTCGCAATCTGCTGAATCAAGGCTACATGGGTTGGATCGTCATTGGTGTGCAGAATAAATTGGAGTGGCTGCCCTTTTTTGTCGCGCACGCCGTCGTTGTTGCTATCAACCCAGCCGGCCTGATCTAATAATTGAGCCGCACGCGCTGGGTCATAGGCATATTGGGGGAGTTTGGTATCATAGGCCCAGTTTTCTGGCAGCATAATACTATTAGCTAGAATCCCCTGACCGGCTGCGGCCTGGTTAATCAATTGTTTGCGATCCAGCGCGTAATAGAGCGCCTGTCGCACCGCTTTTTCTTGCAAAAATGGCGCGTTTTGGTCGTTTAGATTAAAGATGATCTCCACATATTTTGACTCAACCGCGGATGCCTGCTGCAGATCGGTGCGTTTCCCCGCGGCCGGTAGATCGGCTGGTAAAATTCGGCTGATCCCGTCGATTTCACCTTTGGCGAAGGCACTGAAGAGACTGGGATAGTCAGGGTAGAACCACAATTCTAAGGCGGAGAGATAAGGCGTTTTACCTGCATAGTAGGGACTTGGCTCTAACCGGATATGATCGGCGGCCAGTTGTTTAACCATGAGTGGCCCCGAGCCAATCGGTGTCACATTCAGGGCTTTGTTGGCCAATTCCTGGGGCGACACTTTTTCATAAATATGCTTGGGGAGCAGACCAATCTGGGTAAAATCTAAAAAAGGCGCTAGGGGTTCGGCGCGTGTAAAACGCACAGTGTTAGCATTTACCTTTTCGACTTTGACTGAGCGCCAAAGTTCAGTCAGATCGGGTGGGCTTAATACGTTAGGATTTTGCAAAACACTAATCGTAAAGATCACATCATCGACGGTAATCGGCTGACCATCGTGCCAAAATTGATTGTCGCGTAAGCGAAATGTATAAACTTTATTGTCTGTAATCGCCCAATCTAAGGCCAGATCAGGGATCACACGCCCTTGTTTGTCCTTTTTGGTCAAGCCACGATAGATCAGGGCGCAGAGATCTTGATCTACCGCATTCGCTTCGCAATAGAGCGGGTTCAGATAGCGAGGATTGCCCGCAACTCCTTCACGAAAAACACCGCCACGGTCTGGGACCAAGACGGTGGCTACGGTGTAACTTGAATAGCCCAGGAGGATGACGAGCGCAAAAATGCCGGTGCACGCCAATCCTACCTGCCAACGCAGATGTTTGCCTAGGGCGGCTGTTGGGGAATCCCCAGACAGCGGACGCGGCGAGGAGACCCGTTGCGATTGCATGCTTATCCGACAGCAACCGCGACTAAGGCCAGCACGAAGAAGATACCCGCTAACAGAAAGGTAACGTTAAATAGCGTCTTCTCCATGCCGCGGCGGGTGCGATAAATATCAGTGCCGCCAAATACGCTGCCAATCCCGCTGTTGGTATGCCCTTGCACGAGGACAACTGCAATCAGCGCAAGCGCGATAATGATGATCGCAATCATCAAAAAATCTAAAATCGTCATACCCTTACTCCTTCGGTGAAAATTTTCTCAGCGAGAAAAATTGCTTTGCTAAAGCACGTTCAACTGGCAGCGCATGGTGCTTATAGCCCGGCGTTAGTATAGCAAGCAAAGAATGTTTTACAAAATTACCCGGCTTACGGGAGTGCATAGCGGTAGAGCACAGGGTTGCCATGCAAATCGCGCTGCGTCGTCAAATGTCGATCTGAATAATGCGTGGTGATCTCGCTAATGCTAGCCGCATAATCTTCTGGCTGAATGAGCACCTGGCTCTGTGGTGGCAATTCGGGCAACTACTGCTCGTCAGGGACATCCCAGTTGATCATCGCACTGGCTTGGCCGATCCACAACACGGCATTCGCCTGCGCACTCAATCCACGAACGGCATAACCTGTATTGTTGATGGCTGTACTGCCGCTCTGCAAACTTTGGTACACGGCTAGCCAACTAGCAAAGCCAACCCAGAGCACAATGCCGATCGCTACATAGGTGGTAGCCTGGACTAACCACGTGCCCACCGTAGCTAATAACGTAATGCGAATCCGGTCCAGGGTAAAGGCTATCGCTAATGCCGCTGCGGGTATGAGCGGCAACAAATTCACCCCATTACGCTGCTGACTCGTCAAGCTACTGCCAACAAGTCCCCCGATCCCAAGCCATAGTAGCAGTAACAAACCGGGCAATTGATCCGCATTAAATAAGAGTGCACCGATGGCGAGCAAAAAAAGTGGCACCAGGACACTGCCTAACCACGCCTCAGGAAAACCAGCTGCCAAATTTAGCGGTAACCAACCAAGGATCGTGCCTAGCTGATCCAATTGTAAACCGTGAAAACGCCCCAAGAAAAGTGACGGCATGCGCAGCCAAAGGCCAACCAGCGGCGCAATGACGACAAAAATACCGCCTAACCAGACCAGAAAATCTAGCCAGCTTGCCCCACTGCGGGCCTGCTCTATGCGTTGGGCTTGCGATTGGATGCGCCGTAAAAACCACGCCCCCATCCACCACAATAGAATCGTCAGGGGAAAGGTAAGCCCGCTTGGATACAGCAGAATGACCAAACCACTTAAGACACCACTTAGCGCATAGGCCAAGCGGTCACCTGTCCGCAAGCCGCGCAACAGCGCCCAACCGCTGAGACAACCCCAACCAAGCGGTTCCAAATAAATCGGCAACCGGCTAAAGTAGAGCACGGCTACATTGGCCGCCACAAGGGCTGCCGCGATCAGCGCAAGCCACTGGCCATCATCTTCGATGACTTCCCCAAAGTCACCGAGCAGCAGAGGGCGGCGAAAAAGCTCACGGCCGAGCAGCCACGTTGCGCAGATCAGCAACAAACTGCTGTAAAGCCCAGCCAAGCGTACACCCAGCAAGGGATCGCCACTGAGGCGGATCGCAATCGCGGCTGGCACAAGCGCCAACTGTGGCACATTATTTTGTTCGCCTTCAAAGAGGCGTGCATCTATGCCTTGGGCAATCTTCAGCGCCCGCAAACCAATCTGCGCGAGTGGTTCATCCACGGCTATCGCAATATTCTGCACCGGCCAAGCCCAAAGCAATACCGTTACGCCACAGATCAGACCCAACGCAAGCCAACTGCGAACGGGGCGACTTGCGTTGTCCGCTAAATGTTGGTCGGCGCGCAACCAAGGCGCCCGCAACGCAACATTTATTTTGACCGGCAGATTACCCAACAGATAAATGAGCAGTGCTCCGGCCCAAGCTAGTTGCACCTGCCGGCTGTCACTCCCTGTCCACCACAGATAAGCCAGACTCACAACGGCGCTGGTCAGGGCTAAGAGAATACAGATAAACCCGACATGCTCTTTAGTGCTATGCACCAAGCCATTAGAGGATAGGGGGAAATGGGCGCGCACATAGGCTGGCGTGCGCCATTGTGGCGTTAGCAAGCCAAACCCAATGGCGGCGAACGCCACGATCCAGAGCGCCAATTCAAACAGATCGGTGGGTAACCATCTGATAAATTGGTAGAGTGGTGGATAAGCGTCTAAGAGCCAAGTTGGAAATAACTGACTGAGGTTGTGGTCAAAGATCGATTGGGCAAAATAGACGGCCGCAAGCGTAATCACCAGGCCGGCAAAGCGTAACCACCGCAAGAGGGAGCCTTTCCATAGCAACTAGCTTGCAGCAAGCGAATGCGGAAATCAGCTGTGCCGTAGCGTCAATGCCCAACACACAGAAAAAACCCGGTTCGCCTGACGCAAAGACAACCGGGTTAGATCAAGCAGAAGAGGTTGTCCATGCTAGCTACTCGATACCATCATTCACGCCACTATTCATTCACACGACACTATCATTCAATAGTATCAGTTATTCAATAGTACCCGTAGTAGAGCAACCCCATCCATTTAATTATTGTAACATTAACCCTGTTGTCGATACTGATCTATGCTATCATATGACAGAGTTACAATGTTACATAAAGCTAATTATTGAAGTGAAACTCTTTATTAACTAGCTCTTATCAACAACCGTATCTGCCGGTTGTTCAGTTTTTACTGTCGTCACCTTGTTGTCAGTGCCAACTTCTGCTTCTTTACGGAATTCGCGAATTCCTTTACCGATAGAACCAAAAACTTCTGGCAATTTGCCAACACCAAAGAGCATGGCAACGATTACCAAGATAATCAACAGTTCTGGTGCACCCAAACCTAACATAGCTATTTCTCCTTAAACATTGTGCAACAAACATCGTGCAACAATTTTCTGCAAAAGTATAAGACTGGACATTGCGGGCTGTTTCATTCGGTCAAATTATAGCACGATGTTTGATGGCTGTAAAGCCGACAAACAATCCGATTGGCGTCTTTGACTTTGCGCCTAGAAGATAAGTGACAAATTAGAATTGGCTTAGAAAATGCAACCCTCGTCACTCCCCTGTGATGCATAATTTGTGCTTGGAATCGGTTGCTGATGATCATCGTTTTTGATGGCTAAACCGGACAGGATCGGTTTGGCGAATAGCGTTGCTGATAAAATTTTGCTTCATAAAAGACGACGACCTGTGCTAAAATAGAACCATTATGCTGAATGAATTACATATTCGCAATTTTGCTATTATTGACGACTTGCACCTGGTCTTTGGCCCAGGTTTAAATATTTTGACCGGGGAAACCGGCGCTGGCAAATCGATCATCATCGATGCCTTGGGCCTGTTGCTGGGTGATCGCGCCGCGGCTGAGTGGGTGCGCGCCGGCAGTGAGGTAGCCACGATCGAGGCTACCTTCCAACTGCTTGAGGGAGCCGAATTAACGGCTACCGTGCGCCATTTGCTCGAGGAACAGGGCCTGGACGATGCCGACCACCCGCATTGGCTTTTGCTCAGTCGCGAAGTGCGTTTGAATGGTCGCAATATTTGTCGCGTCAATGGCCGGGCGGTCAATTTGCAAATTTTGGGCGAAATCACCGATCAATTAATCGATGTCCACGGCCAGGGTGAACACTTAAATTTGTTGCAGCCCAAAACGCATCTGCAATTGCTCGACCGCTTTGCTGGTCTGCTGCCCCGCCGCAAAGAATTGGCCACTGTGGTTGCGCAGTTGCGTAAAGTACGCGAGGAGTTGAATCGGCTACGCCAAGACGCGCGCACGCTGGCCCAACGCGTGGATCTGCTCAGCTTTCAGGCCGAAGAAATTCAGACGGCGAATTTAAAGCCCGGCGAAGATGTAGAACTGCAGAGCGAGCAACGCCGCTTAGGCAATGCCGAGGCGCTTTTGAAATTAGCACAAACGGCCCAGGCCATCTTAAATGAAGGCGAAGGCGAAATGCCTAGCGCCATCGACCTGGTCAGCGAAGCCGTGGGGCGGCTCGAAAAATTGGCGCGCATCGATCCCGACATGAATCAGAGCGCACTAGACGGCGAGAGCTTGCTGGAGCAGTTGTCGGATCTGGCGCGTACGCTAGAAGATTATGCGGAAAGTCTAGAATTTAACCCAGAACGACTGCAAGAAGTCGAAGAACGCTTAGAATTATTGGCGAATCTCAAACGCAAATATGGCGATACGATTGAGCAGATCGTCGCCTTTGGGCAGCAGGCGCAAAAAGAACTGGACGAACTAGGCAACTGGGAGATCAAAACCGCGACCTTGGAAAAACAGGAAGAGACCCTGCTACGTAAGATCGGCAAATTGGGTGCCGATCTGAGTGAACGGCGCAAAGTCGCCGGCGAACAACTGGCGCGTGGGGTGGAAATAGAACTGGCTGATCTGCGCATGACGCGTGCTCGTTTTGGGGTTGCCGTCGAACAGACCGACAAAGCCGATGGTGCTTATCTGCTCGAAACGCGCCGGGTCGCCTTCGACAGCACGGGCCTTGACCAAGTGGAATTTTTGATCAGCGCCAATCCTGGCGAACCGCTCAAACCAATGGTGAAAGTCGCGTCGGGCGGCGAAACGGCGCGTTTGATGCTGGCCCTTAAAAGTGTGCTCACCCACGCCGACGCAACCCCCACATTGATTTTTGATGAAATTGATCAAGGAATTGGTGGCCGAGTGGGCGCAACGGTCGGGCAGAAATTATGGATGCTGACCGGTCAACAAGCGCCGAAAACAAAAACGGAAGAAATCGTCCAACATCAGGTATTATGTATTACGCATTTGCCGCAACTGGCTGCCTTTGGTGATCAGCATTTTACGGTGAACAAGCAGGTGATCCCAGTCAACGGTGAAGAACGGACCAGCACAATCGTGCGCAAGCTGGATGAGGCCGCCCGGATTGAGGAACTGGTGCAGATGTTAGGTGCGACGGGGGCGGCAGGGCGCCAATCCGTGGAAGAGATGATGGACGAGGCCAATAAGGTGAAATGGAGATAAGTTTATGTTCCAAATTATTGTTGAATGTGTCGAATCCTGGCCAAATAATCACCCTTTGCGGGTGGAAACACCCCAGCTCAGTTTTGAAATTTCTGTAGCGCCAGAAGTCGCACGTCGATGTGCGAATGGATACTTAGGGTTGAACGTTGCTATGTCGATCTTAGCTAGTGAACCTGCGCTTATTCTTGGTGATCTGCCTGTCTGGCGCATGTCGGCCAACCTGCATTTACCAGATTTCGGTTTTGTCGTCACCGTTGGCTCGATTGAGGTGGATGCATTAACCGGCAAGATTCTTCCGCTTTCACCTGAACAAATAACTGCCATGCAGGATCGCGCCGATGTTATTGCTACCCGTCTCACACCGACAGCAGAGCCAGTCTTCTGATTGTCTGGCAACCTGTGCCGCTATGCTGCTAGCGTATCTACATGTACCATTCAACTATGATCATTTGTTACGATTATTGCGAGTTCGCGCTTTCGGCACACAGTTCTCAAACCTACGTTATCTAGAATCACTTGGGCTTTCTGTCGTGGTCGAACAAGGAACCATAGAGACACTGGGCTGGCATTTAGAGCGAGCCCTGCCATCGATTGTGTTTGTTAACACGGGGCTGCTCTCTTATTGGCAGGAACAAACTGGTCATGCCGTGGTTGTGTTGGCGATTGAGGGCGAACAAATCTATTTGAATGATCCTATGTTTGCCGATGCGCCTAAGGTGATTCCCCTGACCGAGTTTGAAGCAGCTTGGATTGAACAAGATCAGCAATATGCCGTTGTTGGACTTGATAAAATTGAATTAAATTAGTGGAAATCGATGAAGCTTATGGAAAACGCACCGACTTGGCGCAAATATCTGACCGACTACAACGAAGGTTTAGGCTTGGTCTACGAGCGCTTTGTGCTGAATGATTTTTTGGACAATTTGCGCCAACGCTACAACATTCAGTCGGTGTTGGAAGCGCCGTTGTATGGCATGGCAGGCGTCAGCGGGATTAATGATGTGATTTTTGCGCAAAAAGGTGTCGATGTAACGCTGGTTGATGACAATGCTGAGCGGATTGAAGGCGTGCAACGGATCTGGCGCGACGACTTGCGTTTGCCGGTCAATTTGGTACACACGCCGCCGCAACGGTGGGATCGTCTGCCTTTTGCTGATCGTAGCTTTGATCTAACCTGGGAATGGGCGGGACTTTGGTACATTCAGGACCCCGCTGGTCTATTGCGTGAACTGGCGCGCACCAGTCGCAACTTGGTCTTTGTCGCCATGCCCAACAATATCCAGGTTGGTTATTGGATGCGCAAACTGGTGATCGACCGCGAATTTTTCGTCACCCACGATGAAAGCTGGACCGATATTGGCCGTATTCGCCGTATTTTGGAAGAGGCTGGCGTTGAGATCATTGATCAAGGCGTGTTAGATGTGCCGCCCTGGCCCGATACTGTGATGCCCGCCAATGAAGTGCTAAAACGGTTAGGCATTCGCAGCCAGCAGTTGGAAGAGCAATTCACCGGTGACGGTTGGCGCTGGAGCACGATGGCCTATTATTTGGGCCAGGAACCCGAGTTGCGCCAACGGGTGATGAAGTATGCTTGGCTCGATCAGGCCGCGCTGCCCTGGCAGGTAAAGTCGATCTGGGCGCATCATCGCTATTTGTTGGGGCGCGTCAAGCGTGCTTAGTTCAATGCCGATAGGGCAATTTGCCAGGCCATTGCACCAATAAAAGACCACTGCACCACTAAAGATTAGACAAGTAGAGGATCGTAAGCACCTATGGAATCCAATTTCGATATAACCTGCGCAATTCCGCGCGCGGGTCGAACCTTTGAAAATTTCCTTCACCGCTTGAAAAGTTTCGATGTGGACAGCCAGGAAATTGATAAGATTCTGGAAATCTCAAGCCGCAGCAAGAAGCTCAGCCATCCAGATTACCAAGAGGCGGCGAAATTTTTGCAATATGCCATGCAAGAGGTGCCCTGCTTTGGCCTGTTCGTCGATCGCAAGCGCCAAAGCCGACCCTATCGCGTTGGATTTCTGGGCCACGAATGGACGATCAATGGGCAACGGGTGCGCGTTGAAGGTGAGGAGCCGCACAATGGGTCTTCGCTGATCAAGCTCGACGAGATCGACTGCGCCGTCGTTGGCCTCGACGAACTTTTGACCACGACCCAATATTATTTGCAAGACCCGACTTCGGTGACTAAATGGGGCATGTACAATTATCAGTTGGACAAACCGACCGATATTCGGATTGCTGGCTCGGCGCAGTTGAAGCATTATAATCCACTCTTGCAGCAGGAAGTGCAAGATATTGTCGGCTTTTTTCTGATCTCCAAGCCCAGCAGCCGTGACCAACCGGGCGCGGCGGCGGATCATGCGTTGCGCACGCAAAAACGCAAAAACATGCATTACGTGCGCGATTTTCTCACCCATCTCGAAGACGCGGGCCGACGCGTCTTTGTCAAAGGGCGTTATCATGGCATTGTCGGCGCGGCTTACCCCAAATTGAAGACGATTTCGGTCGAGGATGTGGAAGATGCTGTGGTCGCAGCTGGACCGGGCAGTGTGGGGCTTGAAGTGGTCCAGACCGGCAACACACTCAAACGCAAAGGCTTACTCTTGCATGGCGCGCCGCTCTTTATCTCGGAAAGTCTCTGGGTCGTCGATTATAAGCGCTATCTGACCAGCAAGCCGCTTCAAGACTTTTTGCAGGCGGTCAATCCTGGCGGCTATTTTGACGAGGAGCGCATCCAACAATTTGCGCTTTGGTATCTAGCCTTGGAACTGAACATGGGCGACTCTTGGATCAACCGGCCTGTGATTACTGACCTCTTCTGTGATGCCAAAGATGTGGAAAGCGGCTTGCGCCCGTATCGTTTACAGACCCGCTACTGGAAGGCGCATGATGTTTATAAGCAAGAAGAAGCCATCGATCTGGTCAATCACTCGCGTGAGAAATTATTGGAATATTATCACGCCTATCAAAAGACGCTCGCCCCCAAATTGTTGCTGGCGAATGGATGAGCGATAGAGGTAAAATCCGTTGCTCACGAAAGCCAGATTTTATCTCTACGCAAACTGCGGCAGATATTGGCGATGAACCTGTACAAGTTCTTCGGCCAGTTTACTGGCAATGGCGGGATCGTTTACCGCGCCATCGGTCAGCAAGGCTTCGATGAGCAGTTGGCGATCACCGGTCAAGGCCGCTTCGACGGTTAGGGCGACGGCGCTCAATTTACGGTTCACGATCGCGGCCAGGCGATCCGGAAAATCGAGTAATTGGATCGGGCGTAGCCCTGTGGTCGTCGCGACGGCTGGCAACTCGAGAATTGCATCGTTGGGCAAGTTTGGCACAGCCCCTTGGTTGGGTAGATTGACGTTGAAAATCTGGCGCTTGTCGCCGGCGATCGAGCGCAAAATGTCGGTTAACTGCTCGTGTTCCCCGGCGGCCCTTTCAAAGATCTGTTCATCTAATGGTTGTTGGCTCAAGGCTTGGGCGCGCATCTCGGCGTAGTGTTCGTCACCTCGCAGGATCGTGCGCTCATGTGAGAAGGCATCTACACCCAACGTTTTGCCATAGTAGTGCCCTTGGGGAAAACGCTCGGGAAAGAACTCGACCACATGCCGGTCGTTAACGGCCGGATACGCCCCATAAGTCTCAAAGATTGACCATGAAAAAGGATTGGCGTCCGCTGTGAACTCCGTGCTTGGCGCACCCATTTCGGGAAATGTTTGCGCCAACTCTGCCAAATTATGCGGCTGACCGCGCTCCGCCGCCAGCCGTGCGCGCACTAAAGGCCAGGCGTCACGGCCTTGCCAACGGAGATCATAGAGGAAGGTCATATGATTCAAACCCGCATAAAGTGAACTGATCTCGTTCGGCGGTGCACCGATAAACGAGGCCAGTTGCCGTTCAACGTGAAATACGCCATGACACAATCCCACCACAGGTTGACCTGTCGCCTTGCGGATCGCCCAGCAGTTGGCGGTCATCGGGTTGCTATAATTGATGAACAGCGCCTCGGGACATCGCGCTTTGACATCGCGCGCCACATCGACCAGCGCCGGAATCATGCGCATGGCGCGTGAGATGCCGCCCGGCATGGCGGTATCCCCGACGGGCTGGAAGATGCCATAGCGGCGCGGGATCAGTACATCCTGCTCCCAAGCGCGCCGGCCACCGACTCCGACGGTCATGACCACAATATCCGCATTGGGCAACAGTGTTTTGCGATCTGTGGCCGCATCAATTTGAATGTCCACGCCTCTGGCGGCCACCATACGCCGGCTTAGACCTTCCGCCGTCTCCAGGGCTTGCGCATTGACATCCACCAGGCCGAGATGCCAGGGACCCAGATCCGGCGCAAGGATCAGGTCAGCGACCAACCCCTGGGTAAAAATGGCACTACCGGAGCCAATCAGCACAATTTTTCGTCTCTTCATCAGTCAAGCTCGTTTCTGGAAAATGATCTAGGGATCGAGACCTGACAGGTGGAGTTCTATCCACCTGTCAGGCGGGTGTCCTCTGGGCGCGGTGGTAATTTTGAAATTGGCCCAATCTGTAGCCTGATTGATTTGGATTGGCCTAAAGCCGAAAGTTGGGGGGGGGGGGGGGATAGGGGGTGTGGTGCAAAAAGAGAAAAGAAACGACAGCCCCCAGGGTTTTTGTGTAAAAAGATAATTTTTAATAAGGGCAAAAACACCAACGAGAGCCGCG
>JBBQBY010000160.1:0-13407 GCA_038318235.1 Caldilineales bacterium | reverse complement strand
AATATGCTGCGCGCCCAAGTCGATCCAACTCTGCACCTGCTCCGCTACCTGGGCTGGCGTGCCGATCAGATTGTCACCATGGACAAAGGGCGATGCGGCGGCGATCTGTTGCGCTGCGGCTGCGGTCTCGGCCACCGCAGTGATCTCACAGTTCCACGTCTTTACAATTTCATCGTAGTTGCGTCCCACCGTTTCGCAATGTTGCCGCAAGACGGCTAATTTGTGCGCAAACTCGGCCTGCGTGCAGCCGGATAAATTCCACCAGTCCGCATATTGCGCCACCAGCCGCAGCATCTTCTTTTCTCCACCTGCGCCGATCAGAATCGGTGGCCGCGGGTTCGGGCGTGGTTCACACCACGCATTTTGAATCTGATAATGTTGGCCAGCAAAGGTGGCGGGTCGATCCGCTGGCTCGGCGGACCAAAGTTTGTGGATGATCTGCAAGGCTTCTTCCAACTGCGCGATGCGGACGCTGGTTGAGGGGAAGTCATAGCCGTAGGCGAGATATTCTTCTTCCTTCCAGCCCGCGCCAATGCCCAAGATAAAGCGGCCACCGGTTAAGAGTTGTAAATTTGCGCCCATTTTCGCCACAAGCGCCGGATTACGGTAAGACTGGCTGAGCACAATGCTACCGAAATCCAACTTGGGAAATGCACCAGCCAGGTAGCAGATGGTGGACAGACATTCCAGGTTATCAACCTCAGCACTCTGCCAAGGCGCCCAGGGGATAAAATGATCAGAGACCCAGGCCGAATCAAATTTATCTTGGATCTGCGCCAGATTGTTGTAAATCTGATCCCGGAATACGTTGCTGGCGCTGCCGTCAATCGGAAAATCCGGGACGCGCCAGCCAAATCTTACACTGTTCATGCAAAGGATCCCTTAGGTGTAATCTGTGTATGGTTGATGCTATTCGGTGCGCGCTTGAATTGTTGCGGCTGGCTGGGTTGCATTTTCCAATTCGTGACCCATTTCTGCCAGTTTACCGGCTAGCGCTTTGTCGCTGCGTGCAAATTCTTCTAATTCGTGGCTTAACTCCTGCAACTCTTCGCCGCCGGCCATCATCGCCACCACCTCTTCGCGTGTGACATCAGCTTTGGCGAAGGTTCCGTAGCTGCGCCCTCGATTTAAAATCGTAAAATAGTCGCCGATTGGGTAGGCGTGGTGGACATTGTGGGTAATGAAAATGACCCCGATCCCACGCGCCCGTGCCTGGGCGATATAGCGTAAGACCACGCTCGCTTCTTTGACACCCAGAGCCGAAGTTGGTTCATCTAAAATCAGAACCTTCGCCCCAAAATAGATCGCCCGTGCAATCGCCACCGACTGGCGTTCACCGCCGGAAAGCGTGCCAACCGCCTGCGCGGTATCGCGGATTTCGATACCCATTTTGCTTAACTCTTGGCGCGTCACACGGTCGGCCAATTCTACATCAAAGCGGCGAAAAGGACCCCAACCCGTGGTGGGTTCCGAGCCCAGAAAAAAATTACGCGAAACGCTCATCAACGGGATCATCGCCAAATCTTGATAAACGGTGGCAATCCCATGTTCCAGCGCATCACGAGGCGAGGTGAAATGGACTTCCTTGCCTTCCACCAACATGTGACCGGTGTCATGTTGATGCACACCAGAAAGCACCTTGATCAACGTCGATTTGCCCGCACCGTTGTCACCCAGCAAACACATGACCTCGCCAGCGCTGACCTTTAGCGAAATATCTTCCAGGGCGATCACGTTGCCAAAATATTTGGAAATGTTTTGCACTTCGATTAGCGGTGTTTGGTTGTTGTTCATAGTTTACTCGTTTGTATGGTAAAGGGAGTAAGGATACGGGATTAGGTAATCCCTTATCCTTACTCCCTTCCTATTACCGCGCCCGTATCGCCCGTTTACGCACATAATTATTGACCAAGACCGCGATCAAAACCATGGAACCCAAGAAGACTTGGAACCAATCGGCATCGACCCGCGCAAAGACAATGCCTTGGCGCACCATCCCAAAAATTAAAGCACCAAAGACCGAGCCGATTGCCGAGCCGTAACCGCCGGTCAACAAATTGCCGCCGATCACCACGGCAATAATCGCAAAAAATTCACGTTGATCGCCGCGCAGCACATCTGCACCAGAAAACGCAACGGCTTGGATAATCGCAATCAGGGTCGCCGCCACCGCAGTCATCATAAAAAGCGTAATCTTGACACGCGCAACGGGCACGCCCACATTGCGCGAGGCATTCGGATCGCCACCCACACCAAAAATCCAGTTGCCAAAGCGCGTCCGCAAAAGCACCCAAGTGGCCAACGCCGCGAGCACTAACCACCAGAGAATCGATACTGAAAAATGTCCGCCGCCAATTGTGATATCGCTGGCAAACAGGGCATGCGCCAAGTTATAGCCGGCCACTTCATTGAGCCCTCCCACTTGTGTGCGACCCGTGATCAGGCGCGTCACACCAATCGTGACCCCACGAAAGATAAAGAGCGTACCCAAGGTGACAATAAAGGAGGGTAGACCGGTTTTGATCACCAGATAACCATTAAAAAAGCCGATCAGCAGAGAAAAGACCAGCGCGGCGAGAATCGCCAGCCAGATGTTAAAGCCATAGGTCACCGACAAAATTGTCATCAACATGCCGCTGGCGCCAATGATCGAACCGACCGAAAGATCGAACTCGCCGGCGATCATGAGCAACGAGACCGCAATCGCCAAAATGCCCAGTTCGGCGGCGACTTGCAAATAGGTGGCCGTGCCCGCTGCGCTGATAAAACCGCTGCGTCCGGCGACACTGGCAAAGAAAAGCCAGACAAGCATCGAACCGGCGATGGCGCCCAATTCGGGGCGCCCGAGCAGGCGTTTGAAGGGACTCACCCGTCGGACGCGTTCGTCACTCGCGGGCACTATGGTCGTTTGAGTTGCGGGCATGGTGTTCTCCTGAATGAAGACAAGGGAAAAAGCAGACAAGGGGACAAGGAGAGCGGGAGACAGGGAGAGTTCATCTAACTCTAATCCCTAATCCTGCATCCTTACTGCCCAGACAAAGAAAGACGAAATCTCCTTGTCCCTTGTCTCCCTGTCCGCTTTTTCCTTAGCGCGTGCCAGCCTTCGCTAGATCTTTGATCCGCGCGGCATTGTCTTTGGTGACGAAGCCAGGACCCGTCATGATGATCGGGTTAGCAATTGTGTTGAGATTCTCTTTGTAGAGCGTCAACATCACGATGGGCAAGTAACCCTGCATGTATTGCTGCGAGTCAATGGCAAAGAGCATGTCGCCCTTTTCAATCGCATCCAATACTTCAGGCGAGAGGTCAAAGGTCGCTAACTTGACTTTACCCAACTGGCCGCTCGTCGTGAGCGCGTTCATGGCCGGGGCGGCACCCGTGGGGCCTAGCGTCATAATGCTATCGATGGCCGGATCGGCGCTCAACGCGGCCGCAATGGCTTGTTGGGCGCCAGTGGGATCCGACAACTGGACGGGGACAACGGTCACCGTGCCGCCGGTTTTGGCGAGCGCATCGGTGAAGCCTTGGCAGCGTAGATCGAGGGCGGCGTTGCCGACTTCCTGATTGACGCAGAGCGCTTTTTTCGCGCCGGCTGCGGCCATCTGCTCACCACCGCCAAAACCGGCTTCGTATTCGGTTTGGCCGACATGGTTGAGCACACCCAGGTCTTTCGCCACATCACTACCCGAATCAATCGAGATGACTGGAATGCCCGCCGCAATCGCCGCCTTGATCGACTTCCCCAACGCGTTCACATCGGGGATCGAGACGACCAACCCATCGGGCTTAGCAGCGACCGCGGCGTCGATCAACTGTGCCATCGCCACCATATCAAATTTGGTGGGCGCTTGATATTCAACCTGGACACCCATATCTTTGCCCGCCTGGGCGACGCCTTTTTGGACGACTGACCAATAGGGATCCGATGGCTGGCCGTGCGTAACGACAATAAAGTGAAGATTTCTGGCGGTTTGTGCCGCCGGAGCCTGGGTGGTCGCCGCTGAACTTGGCGCGGGGGCTGGTCCGACACAGGCTACAATGATCATGCCCAGGATCAGGGCGCCGATTAATCCGCATGCATACCATTTGGTTGTCTTAAACATGGGTGCTCCCCCTTTATAAATGAGAGACCCCACCCTAACCCTCCCCTAGGAAAGGGAGGGGACTGTTTGGTGGACGGAAGCAGTAACTCATGCTATCCGACCAACAACTCCCTCCCTGTTTTGGGGAGGGCTGGGGTGGGGTGAATTGCTGTCGATAATCGTATAGTCAAAAAAGAGTTTATACTGAGGCAAGAGGAACAAAAGAAAAAAATTCTCTTTGTCCCTTTTGCCTCATCTTGTTTAGCGCGTGCCAGCCTTCGACAATTCTTTGACGCGGGCCGCGTTGTCTTTGGTGACGAAGCCAGGACCCGTCATGATGATTGGGTTGGCAATTGTGTTGAGATTCTCTTTGTAGAGCGTCAACATCACGATGGGCAGATAGCCCTGCAGGTATTGCTGTTGGTCGATAGCAAAGAGCATATCACCCTTTTCGACGGCATCCAGGACTTCAGGCGAAAGGTCAAACGTTGCTAGCTTGATCTTGCCCAGTTGACCACCATCGGTCAACGCTTTTAATGCCGGCGCGGCGCCCGTGGGACCAAGCGTCAAAATGCTATCAACGGTTGGATCCGCACTGATAGCGGCGGCAATCGCCTGTTGCGCAGCGGTAGGATCAGACAACTGAACTGGGATAACGGTCACTGTGCCACCCGCTTTGGTCATCGCATCCGTAAAACCTTGGCAGCGTAGATCAAGCGCGGCGTTGCCGACTTCTTGATTGACACAGAGTGCCTTCTTGGCACCGGCCGCGGCCATACGCTCACCCCCGCCCAGGCCAGCTTCGTATTCGGTCTGGCCGACATGGTTGAGCACACCCAGATCCTTGGCGACATCACTGCCCGAGTTCATGGAAATGACCGGAATACCGGCGGCGATAGCGGCCTTGATTGATTTGCTCAGCGCTGTAGCGTCGGGTACAGAGACAACCAAGCCATCTGGTTTGGTCGCGACGGCGGCGTCAATTAGCTGAGACATCGCCACCATGTCAAACTTGTCTGGCGCTTGGTATTCAACCTGAACACCCATATCCTTGCCCGCCTGGGCAACGCCCTTTTGCACGACTGACCAGAATGGATCTGATGGCTGGCCATGGCTGACCACAATAAAATGCAAATTGCGGGTCGTTTGCGCAGCTGGGGCTTGCGCACTGGTGGCCGCACTGGGCGCCGGTGCGGGCCCGACGCAGGCGACGATGATCATGCCTAAGATCATGGCACTGATCAACCCGATAGCGTACCACTTTGGTGTTTTGAACATTGTAATTCTCCTTTGTAGATATACAGTAAGAAATATCAATAAGTAATAGGTAACAAGTAATAAGTAATTGTGAATGTGTCGGTACTTCACGCTTTTCATTACTTATTACCTATTACTCATTTACAACCCCCCTCTTCCCTCGACAAACGCCATCACCTCAGCAAGCGTCGGCATGAAATTGGCACAGCCATGCTTGGTGACGACAATCGCCCCGCACGCATTGCCCAAGCGGGCCGACTTGCGCCAGTCCCAGCCGTTGATGTGGCCGTAGAGGAACCCGGCCCCAAAGGCGTCGCCTGCTCCCAAAATATTGTAAATTTCGACTGGGTAGCCAGGCGCTTCGATCTTTTCGCCGCCCGGCAAGTGAATGCGCGCACCCTCGGGGCCGATTTTCTCGATCACAGCCTTGGGGCCTTGGGTCAGCATAAAAGCGATGGCGCGTTCTGTATCACCGCTGACTTTCGTGTCAGAAATCTGCGAATGGGTCAATTGCATCTGGCTGGTGTCGGCCAGCATCACGGCGTTAATCTCGTCTTTGGTGCCAATCACGATGTCGACCAGTGGCAGTACGGAACGCACGACCACCCCAAAAGCTCGCTGATCATGCCACTGATCCGGGCGGAAGTCGACGTCGAGCACCACTTCGGTACCCGCTTGTTTGGCCACTTGCGCCCCCAACATCGTGGCGCTACGACTTGGCTCTTTGCACAAATTTGTGCCCGCAAACTGGAAGACTTTGCTGTCGGCGATCGGGGCGGCCAATACGTCGTCAATCGTTAATTCGATGTCGGCACAATTGTCGCGATAGAAGACCAGCGGAAATTTGTCGGGTGGCTCGATGCCCAGCACTACCGCACTGCTGCGACGGCCTTGCTTGCGCACCGTGTACTGGGTGTCCACCCCTTCATTATTGAGAAAGTTCAGAATAAAATCGCCCACCGGATCGTACCCTACGCCTGTGACAATCGCGCTTTTCAGGCCCAGGCGGTGGATCCCCACGCTAATGTTGGTGGGCGAACCGCCGACATAGGCGGCAAAGCTGGTAATATTGACAAAAGGCGCGCCCACATCGTTGCTGTAGAGATCGATCGATGAGCGGCCCATGTGGACTGAGTCATATTGGCGAGCTGTTGGATCTGGCATCTTAATACCCTTTTCGTGACAAGAATAATGTGTGAATCTAGCTGGGACGCAATGTAAACGCCCCAGCATATTTAGTAGAGTGGCAACCGCGGATCGCCACCGGTGTACATCTGTTTGACCCAGGCATAACGTGGATCGTCTTGGTTCGCCAGGCTTTGCGCACTGCCAGCCAATACATTCAAATAATAGGTGGTATAGCCGGGCGCACTTGTGACCGGATGATAGCCTTCGGGCACGAGCACGGCGCAGTTGTCTTCGGCGCGGACCAACGCATCGATCGGATAGCCAGCCTGCTGCAAGGGTGAATTCCCATCGGTATAGACCCGTTGATAGGCATACCCTTCTGGTTTGTCCAGCTTATAAAAATAGACCTCTTCCAGGTCAGCCTCAACGAGCTTGCCTTGCTCGTCTACAATGTGAACATCGTGCTTATGGCCCGGATAGCTGCTCCAATTACCGCTTGGTGTATAGACTTCTACGAGCACCAGGCGATGCACGGGCGATCCAGGCGGCAGTAGATCATTGATTTGGCGGCTGGCATTGTCACCACCCCGAATCGAGATCGGCACGTCCTCTGGTTTGATCAGCCACGGTGCATGATCCTCATCTGTAGGCACCCAGGTGACGGCAAATTCTCCCGCTTCTTCGGCAATAACAGTGAACGTTGTGTGGCGCGGCAGATAAAGCGCATGGGCGGCGCTCATAAAAACGTTTTGGCGGCCACCAATCCCGCTCCATTCGCCACGGTTAGACCGCACCGTATACCGTCCATTCAAATTGACAATCGCCAGCTCATTTTCGCCGGTGGCGAATGACCAGCTTTGCCCTTGTGCCAAGCGGCGCAGTTGAAACGAAATATAATCCCAGCCCGCGCCGTCTGGCGTGATCGCCAGCAATTGGTCAGGATCATCGGGATTGGGCGTGGGACGAATTAGAATATTCTCACTCGTATATTGAATTTTTCGTTGCATATTGCTCTCGTCTCGGTTGAATACAAGCACCGCAAAGACCGCACCTGCCCAGTTTTTGGGTGTCGATTGATTATGTTGAACCGCGCACGATCAACTCGCCGTTCATCGCCGTGGCTTGCGGTACACAGACATTCGGCGTCTGCTCGATCAAGGCCAGCAAAATCTGGAGCGCCTGGGCACCCATTTGCTGACGGGGTTGGCGCAGTGTTGTCAGGGGGGGATCTAAAAACTCTGCGACATCAATATCATCAAAACCGGTCACGGCGACATCCGCAGGGGTCTGTAAGCCGTGAGCACGCAGCACCGCCATCGCACTGATCGCCATTGTATCATTATAACAAAAAATGGCATCTGGTGGTGCATGCCAACAAGTATCAGCTTTCGCTAATAATTGTTCTGCCGCCATGATCCCGCCGTTGAAACGGCCATTCGGTCCATTGACCGTTACTTCGGGTTGTAAACCGGCGGCCTGCATGCTTTCAAACCAGGCCCGCTGCCGTTCCACCGAGGGGCGGGCGCCACGTTCATTGCCAATGTACGCAATCCGGCGATAACCGCGCGCGAGGAGGTGTTGCATCAAGTGGCAGCCACCCTTGTAGTCGTCATGATAGATTGAATGAACCTGATCGCTGATAATATGCGGGTTGATCAAGACCATTGGCATGCCGGTTTCGTCCAGCCAATCAGCATAACGATTGCCCACGCGGCTGGCCGAGACAATAATCCCATCGACTTGGCGACCATGAAACGTGCGGGCAATTTCTACCTCGCGTACGGGATCAACATCGGTGCTCGCCAGGAATATACTATAATGATGGCGGCGGGCGGCTTCTTCGACGCCTTGCGCCACTTGGCTGTGAAATGGATCGGCAAAGGTGGGAACAATAAGCCCTACACAATAGCTGCGCTGGGTGACTAACCCGCGCGCTACCAAGCTTGGTGTATAACCAACCTGATTGGCAATCTCGATAATCCGCGTGCGGGTCAGGTCGCTGATGCGGCCACGCCCATGCAAAGCACGGCTGACGGTCGGCGAACTGACGCCGGCTAACCGGGCAATATCTTTAATGGAGACGCGCTTTTTGATCATAGTTTGCTACGAAAAAATTTAGCTGGCACGCTGTGTAACCAGGTTCAATTTAATCACCGAGTTATTCAATTCGCTAGAAAAAGCAGGGAGCAAGTTATTTTTGCGCAAACGTTTGCGCAAAATAGTATAGCAGGGCAATTAGCCCATGTCAAAATCCAGTATTGCGCACTTCGGCAAAGCCAGCGAAATCTTCCGAAAGAAAATCGATGATGCGTTCGGCCAAAGCCAGGGGCGCTTCGATCAGCGGGCTATGGCCCACGTTGGGTAAGATTTCCAAGTTGCTCGCGCCAGGGATCGCAATTAATGTGCGCGTCATGGCCTCGCGACCCACAATCTGATCTTGATCACCACCAATAATCAAGGTAGGGAGCGTTAAATGTTTCGCATCGGCAAAGCGATTCCACTGACCCAAACTTTCTGCCACTGCCGTAAAAGCCGCGGGTGCCATTTGCGCAGCGTCCTCGACCAACGCTGCAAAGAATTCACGGTTTTCACGTGGATCAAGCGAAAAGGTCGGCATCAACAGCGCCAGCGCCTGGCTCAATAGGCCACGGTCGGTCTTCATCTGTTCTAAGACCATCAAGGTATCGAGCGGCGTAAAGACGCCTTCAACGGGTGCGCTATCCACCAGGATCAGCGTATTCAACCGATCAGGGTGGTTGAGGGAAAATTCGATGGCCAGCGCACCGCCGCTGGCGTGGCCAACCAGATCAAAATTGTGCCAATCCAGCGTTTGCACAAAGGCCCATAGATCTTCGGTCTGTTCTTCAATCGTGTAACCCGTTGCGGTCTTTTCACTCTGGCCACACCCGCGCAGATCCGGCGCAACGGCAAAAATTTCGTCGGGCAAAACGGTAAAAAGCGGCTCCCACCACCGGCTGCTGGCAAAGCTGCCATGGATTAATAGCATGGGCAAGCCATCGGGTTGCCCATGCGTACGGTAGTGGAATTTTAGGCGATTCGTTTCAAGAAAAGGCATAGACTAACTTTACTCTATGATCCGCTTGATCAACAAAGGACATGCCGGCAGAATAGTCTTAATGCGCCCTACTTAGTGCCACTTTTCGTCGCGCTCCTGGCGTTTGTTGGCTTCGCTTTCTTCGGGGAGGAAGAGTAGCAGGAGGGCGGCGGCAGCGGCGGCGGGTTGCGGCCCGACCACGCGACCTACCTCCTCTTCGCCCAGGATCAGCCCACCCTGTACGACAACGCCATCCTCATCCACCCAGCCTAGCTCACCGCCTTCAAACAAGCCGTGGCTACGCACCGTGCCATCTGGGGTGAAGACGCCCAACTCCCGTTCGTCGTGGGTCAGGTTGCGAAAGACATGGCCCTGCGCATCAACACGACCAATCGGTTGTCCCTGATCCAAGCGCATTTTATAAATCACTTGGTCGGCGCCAATATAGCCAAGCAAGGTCTCGCCATAAGCTGTCTGTTTGAAGATCTCAGTTTTTTTAAGGGTCACTAGTTTTCTTTCGTGTAGCCATAATAAATCACAAGCAGCATATTTACACTAACGCGGAAACCTGCACCGCCCATTGATAAAGTCGCTGCCGAACTTGCGCAATGCGGACCAGGTTCGCCGGCTTGATCGGGGTATCAGTCTTTTGATCGCCGACAAAAAGGCCGCGGTTTACCTCGATCATGATGGTAGGCAGGGCAGGTCGACTGTACCGTTGTGTGATATAGCCACCGGAAAATGGCCAATTGAGCGCTACAATCGGCACTTTTTCGTCGGCCACAGGTTCCAGAAGGATGAGGTCGGCGAAGAGTGCGGCGGCGACTTTTCCTGCTTCGCGTAGTAGTTCGGCTGAACAAGTAAGTCTGTTGCCTTGAGAGTCTTCGCCATTCTCGTCACCAAAGTTGGCTAGGCAGATCAAGGGGCGGGCGGCACCAGGAAAATCATAAGCCGCCGGGCCATGTTGCGCCATATTATGACAATCTAAAAAGAGTTTGACTTGACCGGCATGGCGATGCAGTGCATCTTCTAACTTTTGGTGATACGGTTGCCAATACGTGTCCAACAGATGGTGCTGTAACGCTGGACTAAGGCCACCTTGATAGATGGCTTGACCGTAACTGGTCATGGTCTTGACCGGACCATCGGGATTGCTCAGGGTAGTGGGATCGCGATTGGCATCGATCAAAACCCGCGCGATGGGCAGGGAGACGCTGGCTAGGCTACCGGCTGTATGGCCTGCCGGGATGAAAGCTGCCAAGTCTGGGTGTTGAAAATCATACAGCTGATCAGCCCACAGATCACACTCATTATAGATGGTGGTGGCGTTGATCGCTAGGATCTCAGTCACTTCTGGCGGCGTGGCCAGACCACCATGCGGAATACTCAAAATAACGGGCAGCGGATTAGTTGTCATCGACAAGACCTAAATAACCAGGGTGTTTACCGTAAAAACTCATATCGCAGAAAGCATTATAATGACATTTGAGCAATTGATAAAACTATGGTACAAGAGGGTATCAAAATAATTTTATTCCTTTCTGCCGTGGTTGTATTCCACCCATTTCCAACGTATAATAAAAGACAAAATCGTCGATTCCGCTTTCTCTGACCATCCGGGCCACAAAGGCTGGCCTAGATGATGCGCTTAGCGCCTGCCCGGTTAAAATCTATTCTAGCTGAGAAATACAGGGTTTGATCAGAAATTGAAGAAAGGGTCGTATTATGTTGTTCTGGATGGCTCTTGTCGCCGGCCTGATCATTGGTTGGCTAGTTGAATGGTTGATTGATTGGCGATTCTGGCGCAAGGATCTCAATGCAAGTTTGGATGAAGAACGGCGCTGGCGTCTTGAATTGGAGCAAGCCCGTCGCGAAATTAGCCAGTTGCAAGCTCAAGTGGCCCAGCTATCGGGGCAGCCCACTGACAGCGAGCCAATCGTCCAGAAAAATGATGATTTTGAACGCGTCAAAGGCATTAGCCGTGCTTTTGCCCAGCGTTTAACTGCGGCGGGTATTCATACCTATGCCGAATTGGCTGCGTTACCACCGCGGCGCATGATCGAAATTGTTCGCCCAGAGAAGCGCCAGGTTGTTGATCCCGCTGCCTGGATCGCCCAGGCCAGGAAACTGGCACAAAAAAAACAAGAGGCTAGCTAATCTCTATGCCAAGACCGCGCAGCCCCAAAGCGATTCGACGTTTTGATGCCTCAAAATTTGTCATTATCTTACTATTCCTCGTCATTTTTATTGTCTTATTTGTTGTGCGTAGCTGCCAAAACCGACCAGTCCAAACGGTAACCGTCGCAACCGCAGTGCCAACCTATACGGCTATCGCCCAGGTGACGCGCCCCGTTTTGCTCTCGCCAACCACCGGCGCGAAACTGAGCGCCGGTGAAGTCCTGATCCGCGGGCTTGGTGCGCCAAGCAGTACGTTACAAATTGTCATTGATAGCCATGTAGTGACTAAAACTCAGGTTTCCGCTGAAGGCACATGGGCCTATACGGCAGAATTTTCTAGCGGCGGCGAGCATCATTTACAGGTGCAGGCCGCCAATGGAAACGTGGTGGCCGCCAGCGATCTAGTTACCATGACCGTGCTCGTGCCGGCTGTGGTCATTCGTTCACCATCGCTTGATCTGAGCGAACTGCATGGTGCGCTGACCACTGGCGAGTTGACGCTGAATGGCACAGGTGAACCCAGTTCAACCCTTCAGGTGTTGATCGATCAGGTCGTGGCTGGCGAAACAGTTGTGGCAACGGATGGTCAGTGGTCGTTAACCGTTGACCTTGATCAGCCGGGCCAACGGTCAATCAGTCTGCAAACCATCAGTGAAAATGATGCTGTGCTTGCCACGGCTACGCCGCTCGTGGTGGCGGTCATCGACTCAACGGCCACGGCGACCGAACTCGCCCCAACCACGGTCGTACAAGCGCCTATTCCAGCAACGGTTGCTCTGACCATGGTTGCGACCGCCACGCTAACCCCGACGGCGACTGTGACCCCAACCATTCCACCAAAGGTAGTGATGTCGACCACGGTGACAAATACGGTAACACCGTTGCCAGCCAACATCATCACAAATACGGCTACCGCAACGGTGACGGCGACAAAATCACTCACCCCAACCGTTACCGCACCATTGACGCCAACTGTCACGGCAACGATTATGCCTACTTTAACCGTAACAGCGACCGTGACGGCCACCCTAACACCAACGCTGACCAACACACCTTTACCGACAGCGACCAGCACCGCGACGATTACACCAACCGCGACAGCGACTTTGACACCAACGGCAACGGCAACGCTGACGCCCACTGTGACGGCTACGAGCACGCCTACACCGACCGCAACACCCGTTGTACCTGTGATTGATAGTACAGCCATTACAGGTACGCTATTAAGTGGCCAAACCGTGCTGCGCGGTACAGGGCAACCTAGCACAACGTTGCAAATCAGCGTTGACAGCGTTCCCTTCACCGTCACAACGGTTGGTTTGGATGGCGCCTGGCAACTGCCGATTACTTTCAAACCTGGGCTGCATGAAGTTGAAGTGCATGCCCTGAACACAACAACCGCGGCGAATGCGTCCGTTTTGGTCAATGTGGCGACGGCCACGCCAACCGCTACGCCGCTGCCAACGGTCACGGCAACCAGCACCGCGACACCGGTGCCACCGTCGATTTTTACAGATACTTTCTCTTCCATGTTGACGAGTGGTGCTATCACCTTGCGTGGTACTGGTCAACCAGGGGTTGCGCTTAAGATTTTGGTTGATGGTCTGCTGGCGGGTAGTACGACTGTTGACGCCAATGGTCAGTGGAGTTTACCCATCGAGATTCAGCAGCCGGGTAGACATGAAGTCAGCGTGCTTGCCACCCAAA